>JABGPX010000443.1 GCA_018644745.1 Spirochaetales bacterium | reverse complement strand
CAACTTCCCGTTGGGGGCGCTTATCTGCGTAACCGGTGTGAGCGGAAGCGGCAAGAGCACATTAGTTCGTGATGTCTTGTACAAGGATCTATCCTCTGTGCTGAGAAACGAGAAAGAGAAAGCAGCTGTTGCGCTTTCCGGATATAAGCCTATAACCCGGGTTCTGGAGGTTGATCAGACACCGATTGGCCGCACACCCAGGTCCTGCCCGGCGACATACTCAGGAATTTGGACCACTATACGGCAGCTTTTTGCTGAGACCCCGGAAGCCCGACTGCGGGGCTATTCGGCAAGCCGATTTTCCTTCAATGTGGAAGGCGGCCGGTGTGAGGAGTGCGGGGGACAGGGAATAAAACGGATTGAGATGAGTTTCCTTCCAGATGTACATGTGGAATGCGGTTTATGCGGCGGCCGTAGATTCAATGCCGAAACACTGGCGGCGGTTTTTAAAGAGAAGAGTATCGCCGAGATTCTCGAGATGAGTGTAGATGAGGCTGTCAAGTTCTTCTCGTTTCTCCCCAAAGTATACAATACTCTTAAACTGCTTCAGGATATTGGTCTCGGTTATGTAACCCTCGGACAACAGAGCCCCACATTGAGCGGCGGGGAAGCACAAAGGATAAAACTCGCCGCGGAAGTATCAAAAACCGCGCTGTACACCCCTTCTGACGGTAAGCACACTCTCTATGTGCTTGATGAGCCGACGGTAGGACTTCATATGGCGGATGTGGTGAAGCTGATCTATGTTCTGAAGAAACTGGTGATAGCGGGTAATACGGTAGTAATTGTCGAGCACAATCTCGATGTTATTGCCGAAGCGGATTGGATAATCGATCTGGGACCCGAAGGAGGCGATGATGGTGGACGCGTGGTCTCCTCAGGTCCGGTGGGATCGATCTTAACCTCGACAGGTCATACGGCAGCCCACTTAAGGGCTTTTCTCGAAGGCAGATCCTAAACCGAATAGGTGGATGCCGATACGTCGCCGCCGGTACCTGTCCAATTCGTATGAAAGAACTCTCCTCGTGGCTTGTCGAGCCTCTCATAGGTATGAGCGCCGAAATAGTCCCGCTGTGCCTGAAGCAGGTTCGCAGGCAACCGTTCGCGTCGGTAACCGTCGTAAAAGCTCAAAGCCGTCGAGAACGCGGGTATAGGTATTCCCATCCCGACAGCCTTTGCTACGACACGTCGCCATGAGGGCTGACATTTTTGAATTACTTCTCTGAAATAATCATCCAGCAGCAAGTTCGGCAGATCAGCATTCTTGTCGTAAGCTTCTTTGATTTTTCCCAGGAAAACGCTGCGGATTATACAGCCTCCCCGCCACATCAGGGCGATCCCGCCAAAGTTCAGGTTCCATCCATGCTCTTTAGCGGCTTCACGCATGAGCATGTACCCTTGCGCATACGAAATGATCTTTGATGCAAGCAGTGCTTGTCTGATATCTTCGACAAACGTGGTTTTGTCTCCCTCAAATTCACGAGAGGGGCCTTTGAGTATCTTCGAAGCCGCGACCCGTTCATCTTTCATTGCGGAAAGACATCGTGCGAAAACCGCTTCGCCGATCAAGGTCACCGGAACACCTAGATCCAGGGAACTGATTCCGGTCCATTTACCGGTGCCTTTTTGGCCGGCAGTATCGAGGATCTTGTCGACAAGGGGTTCGCCGTCCTCATCCTTCTGCGCCAATATGTCCGTTGTGATATCTATGAGATAGCTGTCCAGTTCGCCTTTATTCCAATTGCCGAAAGCTTCATGCATTTCATCCGGAGTGAGACCGATTACATCCTTCATCAGGCTGTAAGCTTCGCAGATGAGCTGCATATCGCCATATTCGATACCGTTGTGTATCATTTTCACATAATGGCCGGCGCCGTCTTCTCCAACCCATTCACAACAGGGCTCACCTGTATCGGTTTTGGCCGAAATAGACTGGAAGATATCTTTTACGAGAGGCCAGGCTTTTGGATTACCCCCGGGCATGATAGATGGTCCGGTCCGGGCTCCTTCTTCCCCGCCGGATACACCCGTGCCGATATACAGCAATCCTTTTTCCGCGAGTGCCTTTGTTCTTCGTATTGTGTCCGGGAAATGTGAGTTTCCGCCGTCTATGATAAGATCTCCTTCTTCCAAATAAGGAGTAATCATATCGATAAATGAATCTACGACCTCGCCGGCTTTCACCATCAGCATAACTTTACGGGGTTTTTCAAGCATTCCGGCAAGCTCTTCCATACTACGGGCGCCAAGGATTGTGTCTCTCCCCGCAGCCGGGCCTTTCAAAAAGTCGTCTACTTTGGACACAGTACGGTTAAAAACCGCCACACTGTATCCTTTATCATTCATGTTAAGAACAAGGTTTTGCCCCATTACTGCCAGGCCTACCAGGCCAATTTGCGCTTTCATTTTATCCTCCAAAACTGATAATACTGGGTGACTCAATCACCGAAACGATCTTTGTATGCCCAAAGACCGATAGCCGGGTTCGAGATGTAATAAATTCTTTCTCCATCGGGCATCTCGTTCCAGCCGTCTGCGAGTTTTTCCGGATTATACCGTTTCATCATATCCTCTAGATCGTGATATCCATAACCCACCCCTTCAATTTCATCTCTGCTTACACGGCCGGGGCAGTAAGTGATAGTAAAGCGCTTTTCACTCGAACCGTGAATAAGATGCGCGGCAGCACTCAAATTTGCCTTCAGGTCATCGTTTTGATCAACCGAAGCAAGGATTTCCCGGGTAGTGCCATAGCCGTATTTGCGGATAAGGCGGTCAATTTCTTTATCTTCACCGAACTCCTTCAAACCCGGCGCAAGCACAATGAGTTCACCGCCGTCGGCTATTGCCATTCTGGTGCGATATACGCTTTTGTTACCAAGCCAGGTGCTTTTAAATTCATCAGGTTCGAGATAAACAACCACCTTGTCGAGTTCGGTGTCCAGCATAGAGAAATTTACCTGGAGTGAGAGTGCCGAGGCCAGATTGAAACATTCAATGTCGTCGCCTATATAGAGACCTCTTGCTACAAGATTTCCGTCGTCTCCCCGGCCTACAACCGTCTGAACATAAATAATCGGAAGATCTTTTGTAAAATTGTCTGATGCGTAGTTGAGAATCTGGCGCACCGGCGAATCTGCTCTGCCCATAATCCGCTCCATCCCGTATACAGCGCCGAGAAAGTGGCTCTTGTTGATGCCCTCACTTCCGCCGGTACCGACAAAGATGTTTTTGTTGTAGTTTGCCATTCCGATTACTTCATGGGGAACTACCTGTCCGACGGAAAGTATAAGATCTCGATTTTCCGTGAGTGTCTTGTTTACTTGCGCCGGCCAATCATAGTCGAGTTTACCTTCTGACACTTCCTGCATATAAGAGCCCGGGACGGTACCCAGAGTAACAAGATCTTCTCTGAATTTATGAACCGCAATGAGCTCCGGCGGAACGGATCCGAACATGGTCTTAATTTGGTTGGGCTCCATAGGCGCATGGGTTCCGAGAGCCGGAAGAACTGTTTTTAATGCTTCACCATAATATTGCCATATGTTCTCGGTGAGCAGTCCCGCTTTGGAATGAAACCGGGTGAAATCCGGGGGTATAGCGAGCACATTGTTTTTTTTACCTAGCTTGTCGAGGGCCTCGAACAGGCCGCTTTTTAAGTCGTCTTCGGTCAGAATGTCATTATGGGCGCCGCGGGCATAATAGACCATCTTCAGGCCTCCCAGGGAGGATTTTCAGGGAGATATGAGTTGAATCTGTCGATTAAGCTCACTTCAAAGTCGCCCTCATATGTTCCGTCGAAGAACCGGTCGATCGCCTCATTATAAAACAATTCCCACGAATCTTCTTCAGCTCCGGGATTAACCGGGAAAAACAGCGCATTATTGTCTCTTGCTGCTTTGTAATCCCCCGGGGCGTCTCCGATCATAAGCACCTTTCCGGCGGAATATTTCCCCCCGGATGCAAATGCGAGGTGCTCCGATTTTGTCCCCAGTTCCTGCCCGGCAATAAGCTGAACATATTGATCGATATCCTGTTCTTTCCACTCCCTTTCTAGAGCTTCCAAGGGAGTTTGAGATACTACAATTACATCCGCCTTTTCCCGGATCTTCGCAAGGCTCTCGCGTACTAGAGGAAACGGGGGGATATTCATGACCAGATCGGCGATCCGCTCGTTTACTTCGAGCGACCAAGCCAGACAGCGCTTCAAGTCCGCGTCGGAGTTACGTTCAACTTCAGCGATAAGAGCTGGGTTTCCAAGTTTCGATTCTCTTTGCTTCCAGGAATCCAATCCGGGAAGATCGGGTACATCAACTCCGCGAGCGATGGTCTCCTTCCGCGAGGAAAGCAGTTCGAGGGCCGTGGTTACCGCGTTGAATCTATTGCACCCGCGGGTTTTTGAATACAGGTTCACGAAATCCCATACCTCCCTCGCGTACTTTGAGACTGCCTGCAGATTATAATGTTTGATGACCGCCGGACAGAAGCACTCCTTGTGCTTGATTTCCATGCTGTCGAACGCGCAGCCGTCTGAATCTATGCCAATAAAAAAGTCTTTTTCTGCCTTGAAATTCTTAAGATCCTCAACTTGAATACCCATGTGTGTCTTTCCTTTAGTTTCGATATATTATACGATACGAAAACAATAACCATGATCGCTACTGAGGGTCAAGAGAGTGCCCGGAAGCTTGCTAGGCGAATCAAGTGCAAGTTTTTTCGTGCACTGAACTTAGATACAAGGAAAGTACAAAAAGGGAGAAGCTTTGGGATAAATAATGCTGCTGTAGAAGTTTAGGCAAAAAAAGCTAGCAAGCTTCCGGGCATTACCCTCAGCAACAGATATTTATGAAAGAAGTATTAATAATCGGTGCGGGTATGATTACAAAGGATCTCATCCTTCCTTCGCTGTATCATCTGCAGCGCACGGGGAAAATTGGCGCTATCACTGTATGCGCAACCGGAAGCACTCATATCCGCGAACTTGCTGATGACAAGGAGATCCTTGCTGCATTTCCCGGTCAGAATTTTAAGCAAATGCCTGAATATCATCAGGACCCGGAAAACAGGAACCCTGGGTTATACCGAGATGCCTTAAAAAAAATGGCACCGCGGAGCATTGTCGTAATCGCAATTCCGGATCAGCTTCACTTTGAGGTACTGCGTGATTGTCTAAATGCCGGACAGCATATTCTCTGTGTCAAACCTCTGGTTATGACCTACCGTCAGGCGGAGGAAATTCGACAAAAAGCTTATGACCTCGGGCTTTTTGTGGGCATCGAATATCACAAGCGTTTCGACAGGAGAGCTCTCCACGCGCGAAGAATGTACCGTCAGGGTGCTTTCGGCGAGTTTGTGATGGCAGAAGCGAAACTTGTTGAGCCGTATCTCTACCGAAACTCCAACTTCCAGAATTGGTTTACAACCGAAAACTCCGATCCTTTTGTATACATCGGCTGCCATTATGTCGATCAGATGGTGTTTATTACTGGAATTCTGCCGACATCGGTGTCGGTTTCCGGCGTGCAGCGGAAGTTTCCCAATGGAAATGATGCATACATGTGGGCCAACGGCAGGGTGAAGTTCGAAAACGGCGCATTATTGTCGGTCATCAATGGGCTCGGTTATCCTGATGATGGCGCCGGCAGTAATGAACAAAACATGACCATGTTTTGCGAAGGCGACGGGAAAAACGGTTTGATTAAACACAACGATCAGTTCAGGGGCGTTTCCCATTCGTATGTCGACGCAGAGGGGCCGGGAGGGTCGCGCTTTAACTTCATAAATCCGGATTTCTATCGAATTGTTCCGTGGGAAGGAGACGGT
>JABGPX010000566.1 GCA_018644745.1 Spirochaetales bacterium | reverse complement strand
GTAACGGCAATAAGCGGCGGGATTACAAATTAGGATATCCGCCGTATTTGGTATATGCTTCCAGCAGTGCTGTTATATTTTGGTATGAGCAATCCGCCTGGATATTGTGGGCGGTGCACAGGATATAGCCACCACCTTCACCGAGGGCCGCTATCCGGTTTTGAACTTCAGCTTCGATTTCGAGGATGCTGCCTTGGGGTATGGTTTGCTGTATAGAAATACCGCCGTGAAAGCTTAATCGGTCACCGAGGGTTTCTTTCAGGTCATCATACGCATCGCTCATTGCTTCGGGCTGCATTGACTGCAGAATATCTAGACCTAACTCACACATTCGCGGTGTTATTAGGCGTACGTCGCCGCAGGTATGATGCATGGATTTTGTGCCGGAGCCGCGAATGATATCCATATACTCTGCAAATCCGGGGGCAAGAAAGTCGTTCCACATTGGCGGGCTTATCATCATCCCCCGCTGCTGCCCGAAATCGTCTCCCGTTAGCACAATATCAATCAGACCATCCGCCGCTTCAAGAATCCTGGTAAGGTATATTTTGTAAAATGACGAGACTTGATCAAAAATGGCCGCAGCAACTTCCGGCAATATCGCGAGGTCGAGCAGTATCCGCTCCACGCCCCTGAGATACATCGCCGGCTTTAGCTGAGCAACACGGTTCAGACGGTCACCCATAAAAACAACAATACGTCCCAGGTCTCTCACCCTTTCGGCCTGTTTTTTGATGACGCTGTAATCATAATCGTCGGGATTTGGCCAACCCGGATAATCGATGATTTCATCAGCCGTGGTTTTATTCGCAAGCGGGCTTTCAGATACTTCGCTATATTCTTCGGCGCCGAATGCAGTCGTTACGTGGGCGCTTGTCCTTCGAACCCCCCAGATATCAAACCCGTCGCCGAGCTGCCTGCCTGTATAGACCGGGCCGTTTATATATCGGAAATCTATGTCTCGAGCATTCTGAAAATCATCCGGTGTCATTCCTGATGATCTTGAAATCGAGTCCCACGCCCCCTTTGATGCCCAGAAATCAACAGGAACTCGGTCAGGGACCTCATGGTTAAGGGTTAGGTATACACGTTCCCGGGAATCCATGTGTCCTGCATAACTCAATTGTTGAAAAAGGACAAGTGATACGGCCGTGAAAATAAAAGTGCTTCATGTCCGGACCAGAATGTGAGTATGTTGAATACAATTGCCGCATCCCATGGGAGGTGACGCCGTGAAAGATATTACCAGCAAAGAAATTAGACTAAAGAGCTGGCCCAATGGGCTTCCTGTTCCGGATGATTTCGAGACAGCGGAGACCGTGCTGCCCGGGGCGGAGGATAACCAGTTATTGGTTCGAAATGTTTTCATGTCTGTGGATCCGTACATGAGAGGCAGGCTCAGACCCGGAAAAAGCTATACCGCGTCTTTTCAACTCGGCGAGGTTTTGAGCGGCGGGGCGGTCGGCCAGGTCATTGAGTCTCACGTAAACGGCATCAGCGAGGGAGACTACGTCCTGAACGGTAGCGGCTTTCGTGAGTACTTTATTTCTGATGGTAGTGATCTTTCGGTGTTTGATTCCGGAGATGTTTCTCCAAGTGCATATCTGGGAGTTCTCGGCATGCCCGGTCTTACCGCATATACGGGCCTTCTTAAAATCGGGGCCGCGAAGCCCGGTGAAACAGTGTATGTCTCCGCCGCCGCGGGTGCGGTGGGCTCCGCGGTTTGTCAGATCGCGAAAATTCTCGGCTGCCGGGTTGTCGCAAGCGCCGGCAGCGAGGAGAAAGTCCGTTGGCTTTCTGAATCTGCAGGTGTCGATGAAGCATTTAATTACAAGGATTATAGGAATATTTCGAGAGAACTCCGAAGGCGATGTCCGGAAGGAATTGATGTATACTTTGACAATGTCGGCGGAGATCATCTGGAGGCCGCGCTCGGGAGTATGAATGATTTTGGCCGGGTCGCGGTGTGCGGAATGATCTCTCTTTACAACGACACAGCACCGAGACCGGGACCCGCGAACATGTCTCTCATTATAGGCCGGAGGCTGCGGATTCAGGGTTTTATAGTTTCGGATTACCCTCAATTGAAAAATCCTTTCGAGCGTGCCATGAAGGAGTGGATACGAGAGGGCAAAGTGTTATGGAAAGAAACAGTTGTTGAAGGGATCGGCAACGCTACAAGCGCTTTGATTGGTCTATTCAGCGGAGACAATATCGGGAAGATGATCGTTAAGCTAGGTTGAGAATCCCTCGACCGCTATTGCCGTTGTTCTTTCCACTCTTCTATCATCGCTATTACATTTTCCCATGGATGAGGAGATTTCGCGGAGGAACAGGGGGAGAGAATAAGGCCCTCTTTCCCGAAGGTCTCAAAAGTCGTCCGGACCGACTGCCTTACCGCATCCCGATCGTCCCAGGGCATGTGCAGCGTGTCACTAGGGCCGGTCCAAAAGCTCGCCGAGCCGGCGTCTCTGTATAATGCTTTCGGATCCTCTCCCTTAAAAAATTGATCAGGCGTCATGATGCAGTCGAACCCAAGCCGTCCGAGCCTGGCGGTCTGCGGCGTGTAGCCGGTGAGCATAGTGTATCCGATAACCGAATCGGTCTGATGCACAAGGCTGATTTCCTCGGAAAGCTTTTTATCAAGCAGGTTTTCTAGAAGCTGCGGGCTGAAGAAATCACAGGATTCATAAAAACCGTTGCGTCGAATAATATCGACGCCGAAATCCAGGGCGATCTCATAGTTTTTCATAGTGCAGCGGTGTTCGAAATCAAGATAGCTCTCGATGAGCTCTGGATTATCCAGCACTAGAATGCATAGACGCTCTGAGTCGAAAACCTGGTGGGCACCGGTGAGTCCGGATCCTGCGCTAAGCATGGTGGCCAGTCCGTATCGCCCGGCGAGAGCTTTGGCCTCATGCCAATAAAAGCGTAACTTCGCTAGCTGATCGACGGTTCGCGGAGGAAGCAGTATGTGTTCTAGGCATCGAAGATCCTCTTCGGAGGTGATCCAGGGATCATCAAATCTGCCGATGCTGTAATCGGTATAGAAGGGGATATCATAACCGTGGGGCCAATGTTCGTCGTAACGAATCGCCGAGTGCAGCTCACCGGCTGGAGTAGTCCAGGTTTTATGCAGCACATTGTTGTCCATCCACACGCGGGAGGATACCGATGGATCCGGATAAAAAAACTGCCATGTTACAGAAACATGCATATCAAGATCTAATACCTCGACGCCATACTGGATTGTTTCCTCTCTAGAAGGACCGAAAGGGAAATTGTAGGTTTTTCCCAGGCGCTGGACCGAATCCTGTGGATTGAGAAAGGGTGAACATGGTACGTAATCGACGGGTTTTCTGCGTATGGCCGCAAGCACGCGTTCTCTGTGATTCATGTTGTATGATACAATATCGATCGCTAGGAGCATATATGGATCAACGCATAAACTGGTACCGAACACCAATAGATAAAACGCTTCTTCGAAATCTAACGAAGAAGAATGATCTTCGAGGGCTGCTTCAGACTGGAGGATTTCTCCTCATCTTTCTTGGAACCGCGACGGCAGCACTGGTTTTTTCCCTTCGGCAAATGTGGATTCCCATGGCAGCATCCTGCTATATACATTGCCTGTTTCACGGCTTTGTCGGTATGGAGGCGGCGGTTCATGAACTCAGCCACGGCACGCCGTTTAAGACCAAATGGCTGAATGAGTTTTTCTACCGGTTATTTTCGTTTCTTACCTGGAACAACTATCTTCACTTCCGGGTCAGTCATATGAAGCATCATCAACTTACTGCCTTTAACGGCCTGGACAAGGAGGTGGTTCTTGCGCCGATTACCTTAAGAACCATTGATTTTATCAGCTGGCTCACTTTCGATTTCAAGAAATTCCGCATGATTGTCTTCCCCACTATTGCTCATTTCTTTGGTCGGGCTGATGTGGATTACTTCTTCTGGGATCCTCTTTTTCCAAAGGGAGATCCGAATAGGCGTAAAATGTGCAATTGGGACCGGTTTGTTGTTATTGGCCACCTGATTCTACTCGCATTGTTCATATACCTGGAGCTCTGGGTGCTCATCCCTTTAATCCTATTCGGCAGTTTTTTTGTTACATTTTTCGCGAAAGGATCTGGTATGCAGCAGCATCTAGGGCTAAATCCCAATGTACCCGATTGGAGAGTTTCCTGTCATACTGTTATTTTTAGGCCGCTTGCCGCCTTTCTTTACTGGCAGATGAATTACCACATAGAGCATCACATGTACGCCGCGGTGCCCTTTTTCAATCTTAGAAAGCTGCATTCCGCAATTGCCGACGATACGCCGGTGCCGTTAAAAGGTTTTTTTTCCGGATTTCAACGGATAATTGCGATTAGAAATCGTCAAAGGAAAGATCCGGAATACAATTTCATGCCGGAGTTTCCCGATACCGCCGCGCCGCCTAAGATATCATAGTAAAAGGAGATACGATGTATTCACGCATCCATCCGCATGTAGACCCCCGGCAGCCGCAGAACGGCAGTGAGCCAGGTACCAATCCGCCGGTTTTTGTGTGGAAACCCCTTGATAGAAAACCTGGTGCGAAATACCGGTTGATGGTGGCATCGGATCCGGGGTTTGAACACACCGTGTTGAAGATAAAGGGTCTTTCTGATCCTCTTTATCTTCCGGGGAAAAAGCTTGATACCGGAAAATACTGGTGGAAGTGGAGTACTTCCCGATCGGAATCGACGGTCTTTAGTTTTGATATTTTTGAAACCGCGGTTGTTCTCGAAGTACCGCCGGTTGAAGAATGGCTAAAAAGGATTCCGGCGGAACGACCTCGATTGTATCTTCAGGCCGGTGATGTCGGCGCGCTTCGCCGAAATCGCGAAACTCACCCGTTGTGGCCTGCACTGAAAGCGGAAGCGGATGCACTTCTCTCTGAACCCTACGACCTCGAAGAGCCTCCTCCTCTTCCTGACCGTACCCTAGATTACCCTGCGTTTCGCGCCGCCTTTTTTAAAGCCATGTGGGAATCACGGCGCCACGCAAAGGCCGCGGAAACGTTGGCCCTTGCCTGGCTTGTCAGCGGCGACGCCCTGTATTCGGAAGCGGCTTGCCGAAGGATTATCTCTCTCTGTAGCTGGGACCCGGATGGATCCACCTCGATCGCTCACAACGATGAGGCACACATGTCTATTCTTTGGTATGGAATCTCGGCTGCCGATTGGCTTTGGGATTGTTTTTCTGAAGCGCAGCGGCCGGTCGTGATACAGCATCTTCGCCGGCGGGTGCAAACCACATATGAACATATGCATGATCTTGGTACATACGGAATTGATCGTTTTGATTCTCACGCCGGCAGGGAGATCGTTTTTCTAGCCTGGACGGTGCTCGCCTTTCACGACAGAATACCGGAATCAATTGAAATACTCGAGTGGCTTCGACCGGTTCTCTGCGGGATATGGCCGGTCTGGGCCGAAGATGATGGGGCCTGGGCCGAAGGCGCGAGCTATTCTCTGGCTTACGTAACGATAATGAGCAGATTCGCCTATATTCTCAAAAGCGGCACCGGCGTGGATCTTTTTAAACGACCATTTTGGAAAGGCCATGCAGAGTGGCGGAAATGGTGCTTGCCAACCTACGCTCAGTGGATTGGATTTGGTGATCACAGCGAAGTATGGCAGGAGAGTTGGCTCAGGAACGCCGATCTGATCGAGCTGATAGCGGCGGAGTGCAAATCAAGTTCCTTTGATGATTTTATCGGAGAGTTTCGTAAGCGGGCTCCCGGACTGCCGGTAAGGGATGGTACCGTCCCTTACAGTTTTTCCCCCATGGTTTTTTTCAAAAGTAT
>JABGPX010000281.1 GCA_018644745.1 Spirochaetales bacterium | reverse complement strand
AGCTGATTTATCACTCTGCTGCCTCTTGAAGGAGAAAGATCGATCGATGAGGACAGGCTCTTTGAGCAGACACCATCAATTCTGCCTACTTCGAGTACGCATTCGATCTCTTTTTCACTGAGCTTATAGTCCCTGCCGATATCCTCAGCGATGTGACATCTATTTTTCAATTCGAGAATGCTGTCTACCAAGCCCATGAAATATTCCTTCCCCGCAACAATTGCTATTAGCAACAGTTGCTAATAGCAATTAAACATTATTGCAGAAAAGAGTCAACAGAAATGAGGAAAAAATTATTTGTTGAGAACTTCGAGTACCGACTCGATAAATTCAGCGGCCTCACGATCCTTATCCCTGGCTTTTTCTATATACGGGATGAATTTTAACCGAACTGCCGGATCGCCGACTGCTTTTACCTGAGCTTCTTCATCGTCCCAGATCTGACCGACAACTTCCCACCAGCCATGCATTTGCTTATTAGCATCGCTCAGCGCCTCCGAAGCTTTCAAGAGATCGTCTTTAGCGCTTTGAAAGTCCGGGTTTTCGGCGATATCCGCAAGAAACTGAGCACCGCTCTCCCGCTCGGCGATCATCGTCATTGCGTCGTAATGAACCAATTTGCGCTCAGCCAACGCTGTCCTGTCCTTCGTGGGAAATCCTTCTGTGTCGCTCATCTTCTCGATATATGTGTCATATGCCTTGAGTCCTGCGTGGAACTCGTGGACCATCGGAGTTCTAATAATTTTCGGTATCCACTCGAGAGTATCTTGGTATATAGCTTGAGTATCTACTTCCCCTTTTTCCCCAAGAACGATAATGCCCGTGAGCTTATCAAACCAGTCGATCTGCCTGAAATAGCCGTTCTCTTCATATCCTGCCGGCCCATTCATATCATCGCCATCGATGTCGTGGACCGGATCCATGTGCTCCTGAAACATACTCCATCCGATAAGCACGTCGCCGCCCTCATCGTAACCGGTGATAATCGAGGCCTCCGGCGGCCCGACAACACCGAATGCGATAACCGGCTTACCCGCTTCGATGCTCCTTACAATGCTCTTGCGAAAATGTTCCCTGTCATCTGAGAGTACATCAGCTAAATATGTGTCTCTCGCCGTAATATCCATCACCGCGGAATCCCATTGCAGATTTCTGTTGAAAATCATTTCATATGAGTAACCGGTGGACTCCAGAGCTTTTCTGAAAGGTTTCAGCGGGTCTTCGTCGAGAAAGATGATATCAACATTCCCGCCCTCCCATCGAGTAGAATGCCAAAGAAGGCGAAACGCGCCTCCACAGGTACTCAATAGATAGTGGTATGGATATTCATCTCCAAGGAAACTCAATACCGATTTTAAGCAAGAAGGAAACGGTGTGAACTCGAACTTGCCGTCGTGGATTGGAGCGAATGCAACTTTGGGAACGCCTTCGATTATTCTTCTATGTGCCATATACGTATTTTAATACAGAATCTCAGGAAAAGGGAGGGTCGGTACGGCTCCGCCGAAGTAGCGGGGTGCGAAGCGTACTTGATTTGTTAGGCACCTGCGGGCACAATGTCCCACCGTGAACTACGTTGAGCCCATACTCACCATTCTTCTTCCCATAGGTATAGGCATCGGATTGCTGCAGCTGGGCATATTCGACGGCGAAGACGGCCGGCGCCTGCGCGGTTTCTGCATGAAATTCACCGTGCCGCTCCTGGTATTCACCTCCATGTATAACTCCGATATCGGCGTGTTTAGTCAGTTCGGCCCGATTGTTTTTTCGCTGGTGATTATGACCGCAGGCTTCTTCTGCATCGGGTATCTCGGCAGCCTGGCCGTAAAAGAGCGAACCGAACGTGCGGCAATCCACGCCTCCACAACCTTCGGAAACTATGCCTGGATCGGTTGGGTCGTGGCAAAGGTTGTTCTCGGCCCGGGCGGATTTCAAAGAGCGGTATTCTTCACCGTGATGTGGTGGCCGATTTTCTACACCTTCGGTCTGCTCATCGGAGTCGTACATCATGAACCCGAGCAGCGCGACGGTGTGGTGTTTATGGTGCTGAAGAAATTCGCGCCTGCTGCTGTCGCGCTGATCGCTGGAATCAGCTTTAATTTAGCTGGTATAAACCTGCCTGGTATCGTATTCAATACAGTCAAGACATTTGGAGATATGACTTTGCCGCTGATACTGCTCTCGGTCGGGCTGCACCTTCGCTTTTCCGCGCTTGTCGGCTTTTTCCCAAAAGCGATGTTAGTAAGCGCACTTCGAATTATCATTGGTCCGATTATCGGTATCGGCACCGCGCTGCTCTGCCGCCTTTTGTTCGACATCGATGTTACAAGTATGAGGGTAATTATTCTTAACGGTGCCATGCCGGTAGCGACGACAACCATCCTACTTGGTGATAATTATCCGATGAAAACAGAAATTGTCGGCGCCTCAATAGTCCTCAGCACATTGCTCAGTTTGGTGACCTTACCAATCTGGATTCCTCTCGCCGAAAAGATTCCCGTATAATTACCGCGTGAGTAACCATCGTAATCGCCCCGGCCTGGCCCTAGACAACGGGAATACGACTTGTCGACCAAGTCAAGCCGGTGTAAGATCCATGCATATGGATGGACGGCAACGTGAAAAAATCCGACCGGGGCAGCATGTCTCAGTGGTTCTTAAACACGATCAGGGCACAGGAAATCTTACAGACGGAATCGTAGAGCGTCTCCTCACAAAGTCGGCTTTTCATCCCCACGGAATCAAAGTAAAACTGAGTTCTGGAAAAGTTGGCCGGGTGAAAGAGATACACGACTGACCGATGCAATGGAAAATCTGCCGTCGCCACGGCCCTGAGCGCATTGCTCTTCCGGCTTCTCTCAGCTCTTGCCGAGAGACACGAACTTAATGCAAACCGCAAGCACCTTCACAGCTGTCTTCACATCATCAAGGACGGGGAAGGTGGGGGCGATACGAATGTTTCTGTCTTGAGGATCTTTCTTGTGAGGAAAAGTTGAACCCGCGGGGGTCAGCTTCACTCCCAACTCACCGGCGAGCTTTATAACCTCGCTCGCACAGCCATCCTTTGTATCAAGGCTGACAAAATAGCCGCCTGAGGGATGAGTCCACTCGGCCAAACCAGTTCCTGCGACACTTTCCCCGAGTTCCGCGGTGAGAATCTCTTCCACCGCCTGAAATTTCGGTGCCACGATAGCGGCATGCTTATCCATGTGAGTCAGCACGCCGTTGAGATTGCCGAAAAAGCGCACGTGACGCAGCATGTTTATTTTGTCATAACCGATAGTTTGGGCAAACATCCGCTCTTTTGCCCATGCGCAGCTGGCTGTGCTTCCGCCCATCATAGCGAGACCAGCTCCCGCAAAGGATATCTTGGATGTGGAACCAAAAATCAGAGCCCGTTCAGGATTTCCCGCACTCTTGCATGCGTCTAGCAGACTCTCGAGGGGCTCGGGACCTCCGCCGAAATGGTGTACGGCGTACGCGTCGTCCCAGAATATTAGAAAATCATCCGACCCAGGTTTTAGATCCGCGAGAGCCCGGACAACCTCGGGAGAACAGGTATAACCAGTCGGGTTGCTGTACCGGGGTACACACCACATTCCCCGGATAGTGTCATCGGCGGTTATAAGTTTTTCGATTTCGTCAACATCAGGTCCGTTCTCAGTCATCGGCACGGTTATCATTTCGATGCCGAATCGTTGGCAGATTGTAAAATGTCGGTCATAGCCCGGCACCGGGCAAATAAGCTTGTTTTTGCGCCCCATCCACGGCTCGGCGGAAATCGCGCTTCCATGAGTCATCAACTGTGCGAAGGTGTCATACATGAGAGCGAGACTGGAGTTGCCGGCGATAATGATCTCATCTATTCCCACGCCGAGGTATTCCGAAAACAGACCCTTCGCTTCCGCGATTCCGTCCAGGACGCCGTAGTTTCTAGTATCTACAGAGCCTTCCGCTAAAAAAGTCTCAGAGTTCACGCATGAAAACATGTTGACAGCTATGTCCAGCTGTTCGGGGCCGGGCTTTCCCCGGGTTAGATCAAGGCTGAGAGATTGTGACCTGATTTTTTCTATCCTGACTTTCAGTTCGTCGAGAGTTTCCATATGTATCCTCCGTTACCGCAACGTGATGACCTCAGATATGTGTTATATCATAGAGTTGCGGCTTTATAGAATACACAGCACAGCTTGATGGCTTTGGTATTTCAATCTATTATTTGCCCATGAACAAACTTAGCGCTTTTGCAGACGAAATCGGTGATGATCTCGCCCTCCAAATTGAAATTCTTAAGAAAAATGATGTCGCCAATATCGAACTTCGCGGAGTGTGGGGCAAGAATGTTCTTGAGCTCTCGGAAAGTGAGGTTCGAGAAGTAAAAAAGACTGCTGACGCCAACGGTATAGGTTTTTCGGCGGTCGGTTCACCCCTAGGGAAGTTCCCTTTGGATGGAAACTTCAATGATCAGATAGGTGATCTCAAGCGCGCTATAGATTACGCCCGGATAATCGAAGCTCCCTATATAAGGATGTTTTCTTTCTATATCCCCGAAGGTGATGATCCGGCGGATCACCGAAATCAGGTTCTCGATTGGCTGGGGAACATGGTCGAGATCGCAGAAGGAACCGATGTAATACTTGCCCATGAAAACGAGAAAGACATTTATGGCGATACCGGGGCTCGCTGCATGGATATATACGAGTCGATACAGTCTCCTTCTTTTACGGGGATATTTGACTTCTCGAATTATGTTCAATGCGGTGACAAACCTTATGAGGACTGCTGGCTGAAAATCCGCAAACACATCACCTACTTTCATGTCAAAGACTCTTACGCGGACACCGGCAAGGTTGTACCGGCGGGAGTCGGTAACGGTGACGTAAAAAAAATATTAGCAGATGCTTACGCGGATGGATTTGACAATTTTCTTACCCTCGAGCCCCACCTCTCGGTAGCGGAAGCAAATTTCGGCAAAACCTCACCTGATCTTTTCGCCACAGCAGCAAACGCGTTGAAAGATATCCTTACCGAAATCGGCATCAGCTAGGCCGGTGTTATGAGCGGCACAAAAGACAGCGAAAACAGACCTAACATCATTTTCATCATTACCGACCAATGGCGGGGCGACTGCCTGAGCATCACCGGCCACCCGGTTGTCGAAACGCCGAATCTCGATATGATCGCCCGCAGAGGACTTGTGTTTTCCGCCGCCTATTCCTCATGTCCATCCTGCATCGCCGCCAGGGCGTCGATATTCACTGGCCTCGCGCCTGCAACCCACGGCCGAATTGGTTATCGGGACCGCATACCATGGCGTTATGAACACATGCTTCCACAGGTGCTGGGCGACGCGGGCTATCAAACCTATTGTGTTGGTAAGACCCACTTCTACCCCCAGCGGATTCACTGCGGTTTCCATGGGCTCGAATCCTATGAGGCGTCGCAGAATCTCGACGGCCGTTACACCAACGATTATTACCAATGGCTCAAAGAACGTACCGGCGGAACCGGAGATGAGGATCAGCACGGCCTGAGCCACAACGGCTGGCCGGCCCGTCCGAGTCATCTCCCTGAGGAACTCCATAACAACAGCTGGGTGGCCACCCGGGCGATTGAGTTTTTCAAGCGCAGAGATCCGACCCGACCTTTCTTTCTCAATCTATCGTTTCACCGGCCCCACCCGCCGATCGATCCCCCGGAATTGTATTGGAATATGTATAAGGACAAGGAGCTCCCTCCAATTCCGGTCGGCGACTGGGCCGAACAGTACGACACGCCGGTAAACAGCGTCGATACATTTCGAGGAAAATACGACCCGGTCCTGATAGATCAGGCAAGACGCGGGTACTTCGCTCAAATCGCCCA
>JABGPX010000283.1 GCA_018644745.1 Spirochaetales bacterium | reverse complement strand
CGATGCGACCGGTGACGATCGCATTCCCGGCAGTGTTGGGAATGCACTACGTATGCTTGATCGTTATATCGACTCACATCCGCTGTCAAATTGGGGACAGTTCCGATGGTTTGAGTTCTTGATTTCGATCTGGTGGCTGTACGAAAAGACAAACGAATCGTGGCTGCTTGATCTCGCAATCAAGCTGCAGGCACAGGGATTTAACTGGCAGGCTTTTTTCCGATATTGGCCTTTAAAAGAACCCACGGAAAAGAATCGCTGGAACTACGCCGGTCACGTCGTGAACAATGCCATGGCTCTCAAAGAGGGCGCCTTGTGGTGGCGGTTCACCGGCGACGACGGGGAACGAGATATTCCATATGACATGATGGAGGAGCTTGATCGCCACCATGGTGTGCCCACGGGGGTTTTCACCGGCGATGAATGTCTGGCGGGGACCAGCGTGATTCAAGGCACCGAGCTGTGTGCTGTTGTTGAATATATGTATTCGCTGGAGTGGTTAGTCGGTACCTTTGGTGATCCTGAGTTTGCTGATCGATTGGAGTTCATTACCTTCAATGCGCTGCCTGCGACTTTTTCTCCGGATATGTGGGCACATCAGTATGATCAGCAGGTGAACCAGATTGAATGCAGCATCCATGAGAATCGCAATTGGAACACGAACGGGCCCGACTCGAATATTTTTGGTCTCGAGCCGAATTACGGATGCTGCACCGCGAATCTGAGCCAGGGATGGCCAAAGTTCGCCAACCATCTTTGGATGAGGACGCAGGATAATGGTATCGCCGCAGTCGCCTATGCACCTTCGCGGCTCGAGACTATAATTGATGGCGTTTCGGTGAGTATCGAATTGGAAACCGACTATCCATTTCGGCAAGATCTGAAATTTATTGTGAAAGTGGATACGCCGGTTCGGTTCCCTCTACTGCTCCGAATTCCCGCTTGGGCGGCAGAACCAACAATTGCCACCGACGGGACGCGTAGTCCTGTTCTGAATACCGGAACTTTTCATACTATCGAGCGAACTTGGAAGGACGAAACGATTTTCGTGCTGACTCTGCCTATGGTTCCTCGGGTTATACCTCGCCCCAACAGCGCGGTTTCGATCAGCCGGGGTCCTCTTCTCTATGCTCTCGCCATTGGAGAAGATTGGCGCCAAATCAACAAGGATAAGCCACACCGCGAAGTACCTCACGGAGACTGGGAGATATATCCTACAACACCGTGGAACTATGCTTTAGAAATTAACGAACAAACTGCGGCGAAAGATATCACCTTTGACGATCATCCCGTGGCCGACATGCCCTTCACCCCGGAGAATCCGCCAATTTCCGCGAGTATAAAAGGCCGAAGAGTTCCTGTTTGGAAAGAAGAGAATGGATCCGCGGCGCCAACCCCCAATAGCCCGGTTAAGACTAATGAACAATTGGATAATTTAACCCTTATTCCGTACGGTTGTACCAATCTTCGGATTGCGGAGTTCCCGATTGCCAGAGAGGATTAACGTGCGATTAACGGCAAAACACAATCCGGACGTACCTTCAGGACCTGCCCAGGCCGCTCTACTGCAGGACGCCATCGATAAGGCACATGACTGCGGCGGCGGGATCGTAACCGTTGAACCCGGCTGCTATATCATTACCACATTATTTATCCGCTCGGATGTGGAAATGCATCTTGAGCGCGGTGCGCGTCTACAAGCTTACACCGACCTCTCTGCATATCCGAAAACTCCCAACGATGCAGACAACAAGGACCAGGCATCCGTTCAGCTGATCACGGCCGTAGACTGCCATGATATCGCAATCACAGGGGAGGGTGTTATCGATGGACAGGACCGGCATTTCTGGGATCCATGTAAGCGCGAAGAAGACCGACCTTACGGTATCTTTCGTTTCACCGTTCGCGACGGTCCTCGAAGTCGTCCGTCGCCGTTGCTGCACTTCGTTCGCTGCAAAAACGTTCGGCTTGCGGGTTTTACTGTTACAGCGGCGCCCGGATGGGCGGTTCATGTTTTTGATTGCGACGGCGTCTCGGTACTTGGTTTGACAGTGCGCGGGAATCCGTATGGACCCAATACTGACGGAATCGGCATCAACGGCAGCCGGGACGTACGCATCGCCCATTGCGATGTCGATACCGGAGATGACGCGATCATCATCAAGTCGACAAATACAGGTATGCATTGCCGCAATATCACCGTAACCAATTGTGTATTGGCCTCGAATTGTGCGGCCCTTGGCCTGGGGGCGGATGTCTACGGCACCATCAGTGATGTTGTTTTCACAAACTGTGTAGTGAGCAAGTCACTGCGAATGATTCAGGTCGAAATGTGGTTTCCGGGGCAGGTTAAACGGGTTGTTTTCAGCGGCATCAGCGGCCGAACGTTTCCCGACGAGGGCGTCGAAAACGAGCGGCCGATCTACATCGACATTCAGCAGCATCTGAGTCCCGAACCTGTACTTGGCGAGGTTCATGATATGATCTTCAGGGACATTTTGTGCGAAAGCCGCGGGCGAATTATGATGACAGCCCAAGACGGATCATGTATTGATGGCGTTACCCTCGATACAGTTATCATTACCGTGCCGGAAATAGAGGATCCCGCGGAAACTGTACCCCGAGCTGTCAGCATGCAGCTGTCCAACTTCAACCCGGATACGCGGGCGCTCCGTGCCGCCGTGGTGGCCGACAATGTTAACCGCCTTACCTTGCGCGACGTAGAATACCGCTGGCCTGATAAGCCAAGTGTTCCAATGACCGGCCTGTGCTGCCGAAACGTAACAAATTTGATCGATGACAGCCCCCGCCTGGAATCCAATATGGAAGACCTCGAGCGAACATTGATCCTGGAATAAGGAGGTCAGCTGAATGTCCGAAAACGCGATTAGAACTCTTTTACTGCCAAACAAAGAGCATCCCTACGGCAACTCTCTGCAGGACTCATTAGCCAAATGCGGGGTTATCCCTTTGAAGTGCGACGCCGGATGGGGTTTTGAATTTCACAAGAATCTGGATGTTATTCACGATCTCAATCCTGACATTCTCCACCTTCAATGGCCCGAGTCTCTCTGCATGGCGCAAGAGTCGGATGACCTGAAGGCACTGCTGGATGATACTGGCGCGGCTTTTTCCGAGTTGCGTAAAATGGGGACTCCTATCGTTTGGACGATGCACAATCTAAGACCACATATTATCTTCAAGTCTGAGTTTCAGACCGCCCTCTATGAGCTGTATGCTTCCAATGCAAACGGAGTAATTCATCATTCCCGTTGCGGCATGGATCAGGTTCTTCAAACATATATCTTCTCTGATAATACAAAACACGCGATAGTCAGGCACGGATATTTCACCGCGGGCACCGAAAGTGACGTGTCGCAGGAAGCAGCGAGGGTAAGACTCGACTTGCCCGCTGACTCTATGATTTATTTATTTTGCGGCGCCTTTAGGAAAGACAAGAATATCGACATCCTCGTTCAGGCAATGGGCGACCGAGGTCCTAAAGCTCCATATATGCTCGTGATGGTCGGCCAGGAGCAAGCGGTCGCAGCTTCACTTTATCCTGGCCATAATTTTGACTACCCAAACGTATTGTGGCCGGGACGCCTTTCTTTTGAAGACCTCACGATGTATGTCAAAGCGGTTGATTCACTTGTCTTCGCACACGGTGACAAGCACCTGACATCCGCCGGCCCGCATCTTTCACAGACATATCTCAAGCCGCAGGTATGTCTCTTCTCCGAATATAATAAGGAAGTCCTTGGCGACAGCGCGTTCTATTTTCAGAAGGGCGACGACATAACCGGGAATCTGAGAAACTGCCTGGCAGGAATCACAGCAGAGATGTTAAAGAATTCCGCGAAACCCCTCGAGAAACAGCGGGAGGAATATCACTGGCACAGCATTGGCGCAAAAACCAAGTCATTTTATGAGGATCTACTCTATGGAAAATAAGCAGAAGCGCTTTGAAATTTATCGTGATATCGCCGACAGGCTGACAGAAACGTGCCTTCGATCGATCGACGCCGACGGGTTGAGCAAAATAGGCAGATCTCATGGAGCTCCGTCGGTAGGCCATGTTTCATATGTCCTTGGCGAATTATCGAGACGACGACCCGATCTCAATCTGTCCTCGCTTCATGGTATTGATTTGATTGGTGCATTGAGATCGATGATTGTCAGTCGGCTCGATCTGAATAATGAGATTCATCGCTGTTTCCTGGCAATGGGCTTGGGCATGAGCGGCCCGGCTGATCCAAACCATATGGTCTTGAAAGGGGTACCCGACCAGCAGAGAAAGCTCATAAACGAGGGACTGGTGGTAACCAACGCGTTTGATAACAACTGGGAGGCATTCAACGGCAGCATCTTGATAGGTCGTTTTATGCTCTATGGTGACCCGGCAGAAAATGTGCTAGGGCATTTTGAGAAGATTGCCGCGAAATATGATGAAACAGGATACTTCGACGACACGATCAATCTTGGCAATTATAACAATTATGGTTTTATGAGTATTAACTATCCTTTACGGGCTTCAGAATTTCTTGAAAAGGGCCATCCCGTCCGTGGAGCCATTGAAGCTCTATATAGAGATCATGCTCTTCGCTATGTAGCTCTCATTCAAGCGTTAGTGAGTCCCGATGGTGACACCTGGCCTTTTGGGCGGAGCGCCGGGGTGCTGGGACTGCTGCAATGCGTTACCCTCATCGAGCAATGCCTTTCGAAGAACTGGATTGATCCTTCTCAGGTTAATCACGTCCGAGCCATAACACGAAGGGCGACAAACCGGATGCATGATCTGTACTGGGATGATTCCCAGGGATGGTTCGATTTCAGGGATGATTATCACACGGCATACGATTACAGAGCGTCCTTTCCGATGGCCTGGGATATGCTTCGATATTTTCTGCAGATCGAGGAGTATGCCGCGATAGATGAGCAGATCGGTGTTCCTGAGCAGGAAGTTGCGGTACACCAAGGTCCGTGTCACAAGGAAATCGTGACGAACCCTTCACTGAAGACCGCGGTGTATGTATGGTCCGACGGTAGCGATCACGCTGTTCTGCCCATCATGGCCGGGCCACATGAAGTAACTGGAGACTCGCTGGCCCGCCCTTATTCGCAGGGACTGTTCGAATGGACAACACAGAATGCAATTCCGGCGTTGTGTCCCCGTCTATCAATAGAAGGCGAGAATTATTGGCCCTCCTGGCATGCCGAAAAAACAGAATTGAGGACCGAAGGTGCCGAAGGGGAGAGCAGGATATATAAAGTCATTTTCAACCCGCTCCAGTCAGATAAAGGACAGGTATGTCCCCACGCTATTGGCTGCGAGACTAAGTATGTGTTTTCCTCAGGCCTGTTCCAGCGCATTGATACCTGGAGCATTCAGCAGGTTATAGATATAGATGGTTATTTACTGGAAGTTCTGCAACCCGCAAAGCATCCTAAACGTCCTCGGTTTGGCGAGGTGAAACAGCTAAGGGTTGAATGGGAAAGTGATATCGAAGCTATTAAGCTTGCCGAAAAAGAAGATGTTGGCGGTGATCCGATATATCGAAACTATCATGGGTATGCGAGCCATAGCTGGAAGATCAGAGCAAATGAGATTTCTCTAGAGGCAGGCACGTATACGACTATCCTGCGGCTGCGGTGGTAAATGGCTAATCTACGAACTTCGCATAAAGCGCTCGAAATTCATTTCGAATCGAATCGGCTTGCCTCCGGCGAAAGCGTTAAGGTTGTCGATACACAATTGATGCATCGGTGACAGCTTTGTCGGCGGAGTACCGTCGCTGGGCCACCCCCGGTTAATGTTGTGGGAGGAAAGAATGCAGTTTTTCCAGGTTCTGGCGGGATGCCCTTTCGGCAGATGATCTGGT
>JABGPX010000284.1 GCA_018644745.1 Spirochaetales bacterium | reverse complement strand
GAGTGTCTGCCACCTCCTGACCGTCATTCGGCGTTGTCAGCTCGATGAGCGGAGGAGTGTTATCGACATTTATAAGAGTTGTGTACAATCCAGCCACGCCGTAATTGTCTGCCGCTCTTATGAGTATTGAATAGGTTCCGTCTAGCAGCGTTCGCGTGTCGAGAGCATATATCCACTCATCAAGGCCTTCTGAGCGATTAAAGGTGTTGCCGTTGTCAAAGGATATCAATACTTCATTGATATCGTTTTTATCCGTCGACCTACCTTCGATCACGATCCTGCCTTTCACCGTCTCTTCGATAGACGGGGATGTAAGCAATGAAACCGGCTCGGCTTTGGAAACACGGAAAGTCATCGTTTCAATCTCGCTCATAACGCCGCCCAAGTCCTCGGCCTTGACGTCAATCGAATGCTCGTTATCCAGTACCTGGTCAAGCGAGAGATCGATTTCGAAGTTGTTTGCTCCTTCTATAGGGATGAACTCTCCGTCGTCAATCCTGTAATAGATAGTTTGAATCCCATCGTCATCAAAAGCCATACCGGAGACTGTGAAGAAGGTTCGTATTAATGCGTCATTACCCGGCAGCTGTATCTGGACAACAGGCTTGTCCGATTCAAGATCGAGATCGAGAATCGGCTTAAATAGTCCTACATTTCCTGCGGCATCGGTAACTCGGAACTGCATGCTTTCAGGTATCTCTTCGAAGAGCGTCAGATCAATTTTGCCGCAGAATACCTTAAGCCCATCCGCGGTGATGTAGTCTTCGCCGTCAGTAGAAAATTCTACACTTGATATTACCCCTGCATCGTTCGCTCTTCCGGCAATCGTGATATATCCGTTCACGGTATCGGAATCTAATGGGGTGATTTGTACCGCGGCGGGGGGCGTAGCGTCTTTTCTCAAATATATTCTTTCGATAGTTGTGTTTCCGGCCTCGTCCGCGGCAAGGACTTGAATGAGCAGATCGCCATCGGGAATATTCTCAAGGGGAACTTCGAAACTGAGTTCTCCTTGCATCGAGATCGATTCTTCATCAGCAGGAAGTAGAATCGGCTGAAAAATGTCAGTTCCGACGGCAAGCTCGATGCTTGATATTCGTACGTTATCGGACACACTGCCTTTCAAAACTATAGAATTCTGAACCCATCTGCCGGTGTAATCTTCGACTAGGGAGATTACCGGAGCCTGTCCATCGACACGTACATCAAAAGGCCCGGCGGTGAAAACATCGCCGTCGATTGTGGTGAGTGTGATGCCTAATCCTTCTATATATCCATCTTGTTCCGCTCGTAAAGTAAGTTCTTTTCCGGTGTTTATAATGGAAAAGAGATCGGTTTCCTGATTCAGGGCGATTTGTTCAATGGTTCTGCCATTGAATAAGGCATTTATACTTTCACCCCGGGAAACTACTATCGGACCACTCGCCGCGTTGCCGGCATGTGTAAAACGGCTATCCGCAAGAAAAATACCTTCGGTCTCATATATTTTCCGATCGCCGACCGGTTCGACAATATAGAAGAATGATTTGTAGGTTGTTATTTTATCATATTCGCTGGTAATAGAAATCTCAATTTCATGATACCCAAGCTCTATCTGAGCGGGTAGGGTGATTGAGATACTCCGTCCTCCCCCTTCTGCCTCGGTTGTACGCAGCGTCACCGGCTCCGAATCATCAAACCTATATGTTCCGCTGCTGATCGACGCACTGCCGCTTGTGAGTCCGGCTATCGCGGTTTTTTCAAGAGACTCTATTACCATCCCGGGCTGGAAATCGTAAACACGGGTATTTTCCGCAGGAACAACGACTTGATCGACGGATAGTTCTAATTCTGATTTGGTTATCGTAAAAGTGATGGTGCTTGTTTTTCCAGTGGTGCTGGATTCTCCTGTCCCCGCGGTGGCGCGGAAAGCGATTGAATGCTGTCCGGGAGCAAGCTCCGCGAGCTCCAGCTCGAATGTTTCGTTGCCGGACATAGTTCGTTCATCGCCTTTGTCCAATGAGAAGAGAATCGAATCAACTTTCGGTACACCGGTTACAACTCCGCCTACGTAGAGCTTGTCGTTCACCATGTCTTGCTTTGAGAGCACAGCGCCGCTCACCGGAAATACTACAGATGCTGTCGGCACTGGCGCTTTGTTAGATTCCGGATCTGCCACATACCTCGGCGTGTTATTAATTATTAGGTATTCTCGAACCTCATTTCCTACCGAGTCTCGGCCTCCGACCGCTACTGAGAATCCTGTTTCCGTGAGGTCCCGAAGGGATAAACGCGCGCTAAAGGAGCCATCGTCTGACAGTGAAAGCGGCGTAGTTTCGCCGTTGAACTCGAACCAGCTTTCGGTTGGTCCAATGGCATCAGTAATCTTCCCGCTGAGCTGGAATGATCCTGAGTACCTGTCGCTCTTTGCCTGCTGATCTAGGATGATTGCAGGCGGTGTCGAATCGATAATGAATACATATGGCTTCGAGCGGAATACGGTCCCTCGATCGCTTGTTACCTGGATATATGTCCTTTCAGTTTTCCCTTCACTTAATGCTCGAATTTCAAGCTGACCATTATCCGCGCGGACATCAATGATATCAGATGGCGGATCAATAACGATACTATCAATCGGATATCCAATATAGTTTCCTTTGAGCACATCGCCTCGTTCGATGATCACGTCTCCGCCTGCACCGATTCTGGAGTCAAGAAAGGTGATGCCGTGGTCCGCTTGAATACGCGATAAATTTCTTACGAATATGTATGACGCGTAGGTACTCACCTGGTCATATGCATCTATTGCCTGGACGGTGAAATCAACAAAACCATAGGGTATGGTCGCTTCCGGAATGGGAAGTGAGATAGTAAAGTTTCCTTCACCCTGAGCTTTATATGGAGCCGCCAGGCTGGATTCTCCTCCGTTAAAAGAATAACTTACCGATTTTGGCGGATTCTTAAACAAAATGTGCCCGTGTAAAAACATTCCCGGCATAGGAACAACTTCGGCGCCGGGAGTAAAAGATCGTTCTATACCGAGAGCATCGGTTAAATCCTGGAACAGTATTTTTGGCGGTTCAAGGCTCCGCTCGAATTCGAAGACAATTGGATTGCCTTTAGTTCCGTTGATGTCAATGCCTTGTATACTCAATTCATGGGTTCCGGATGTGAGCGGTTCCACGGCGATATCGAATGCCTGCCCGGTCGCAACTGATATTTCATCTCCTCCATCGAAGGAATATACGATTCCTTGGACTCCGTCATCATCCTGAAGATAACCGCTTAGTCTATCCTCTTTTACCCGAAGAGGTTGGGCCAGGAGATCGGGATAGCTTAATGTTAATATGGGTAGATCGCCCTCTGTATCTAGAGCGAGATTGAGCGGCACGGTCGAAAAGTTTCCGGTTAGGTCTGTCAGAACAAAGGTAATATCTGTTTCATCTTGTCCCAGATAGTCGAAGTTTTGTGTCCAGTACGGGTCTCCCGGAGAAAGAGGAATGTCGACCGGCTCAGCTTTTCCGATCTGCCATGTAAGTGATTGAACGCCGATTTCATCTTCGACTTTTCCGGCCACGGTAAATGCACCGTTCTCTTGCCCGTCTTCGGTTGGATAAAGAATCGTAAGTACCGGCTCTTTATTGTCTACGAAGAAGAGAAACGCCGCCTGTTCTTCGGATCCAGTATTGTCGGTAGCTCTAAACCAATATACTTGAGCGCCATCGACAAGCTCGAGGGTGTCAATTTTTACATCGAAGGTAACTTCAAGGCCATCTTTTGGGCCTTTATATTTGAGTTCTTCGTATGTTTCCCCTCCATCTCTGCTGAACTGGACATTACTAATTCCATTTCTATCAGCAACGGTACCGCTTAGAGTAAACTTACCGTTTACAAGAGCCCCGTTTTCATGGGAGGTAAATGCGAACTTCGGTTTAAATCTGTCCAGATTGAATGATACTTCATGCTCGATCCCGGGTTTTCCGTTAATATCTATGCCACGCGCGATAATTGTATAGTAACCATCAAGCATCGACTTGGTATCGAGAAAATACGACCAGAAATCTGATCCTTCGGCGACGGCATATTCTTCATCGCCAATTTTCACTTCCACCCTGCTTACACCGTCGTCGTCCACACAGGTACCGACAATATTTAGATTGCCGGTAACTCTCATGTCCGGTGAAGGATTAGAGATATTAACGATAGAGAGATCGGAATCCGGATCGACAAAGATATTGTAGGGACCTTCTTCAAAGAAATTGCCCGCCTTATCCGTACCCTTTATTATGAGGTTATATTTACCTTTATCGTATTCAGAAATGTCATAGTCATATCGCCAGTTTTCCAGCCCAACGACAGGACGAAACGCGTCAATTCTCGGTTTTTTTTCATTCACCGGTTCTGCCGGAATCTCCTGCTCGGGGACAGCAGCAACCTCCGTATCGCCTGTCGACTCGGCGGCATCGGTCGACTGGGTACTCGAATCCTCAGTAGTGGCTGCGTCCTGGGCTGGAACGAGTGAAATTGGGAAAATAAGCAACATTGCCGCGGCAAGGATAGATAGTAGTGTTACTCGCGTTGTCTTCCGCGCGATTTTCTCGGTGTCTATATATTTACGCCGCTTCATTCCTGTAGTTCCTCTCTTCAAACCTATTTCCGGCAACAATGGCCTCTTCTCGCCTATCAGAAATATTAGAAAAACTGTTAGGCAAACCATACAAACTTAACCCAAAGTTAGCGTATTATCCTGCTAAAACGTCACTGAAACGCTAATGTGACACGTTTCCACTACGAATATCGGACATATTGATCAAAAAATGTAGGTAATGGCCCGAATCGTGTAGAATCTAAATTCAATACGCAGAACTGATGGGCATTTCTATTTACCGCTGCTTTTACCTGCAGCACATACAAAAAACCCCGATTTTATAAGGGAGCCCACTCGATTTGGCTTCACATCTCTAACACCATATTGACGGCCATCCAAATCAACTGCCGTTATTGCTTATAAATAGTTGGAATGAATGGACGGAGGCGAGCTATCCGCGGCCCGATGACTCAGATCATTTTTTCATGTATTCTCAAAACATGCCCTCAAAGACCAATAAGCCAAAAAGAGATCCCAACCGATCCGGTTCGTTGAAAATTGGCGACACATGGAATGCAATTACGATTATCGCCCTCTCCCAGAACAACCCTCTCAAGGCCATCGCCGAGTTCGTGGAGAATAGCATTGACGCGAAAGCGCGCCATATCACCATTATCCGCGGGAAAAAAAAAGGCGAATACTACCTGAAAGTGGTTGACGACGGCGATGGAATAGAAGACTTCCGGTATGTGGCCACGCATATCGGCGATTCAATAAAACGAAAACTGAAGCAAAGGGGTGCCGAAGGTATCCAGGGAGAATTCGGGATAGGCCTTTTGAGCTTCTGGACGGTTGGAGGAGCCCTCACTCTTACATCAACACCGGAGAACGGCGCCACACAGAAAATGACGCTCGTTAAAAATAACCCGGGGTACAATATTACGCCCGTGAGATCGCTCATTGATACCAAAGGCACTCATCTCCACATCCAACCGCTTCTACCGGGTATAAGGCAGCTTACAGGAGAAAAGATACAGTATTATTTATCATCTGAACTGCGCGATAGAATCAGCCAAAGCGGCGTTGAGATAAAGATATTTGACAGGACCGCCAGGAAAGAACTCACAGTAGAACCGAGGAGATTCACAGGAAAGCTCCTGCACGATCTCCCGGCGCTAAAAAATCCTTTTGGGGAGATCTACAGCGAAATATATTTGGAAGAACCATCTACGGAAAATAAAATTGGTCTATACCGGCGCGGTACACGTGTCATTTCGGACATCACCTCTATAGACCAATTCAAGTATTCACCCTGGGATTCGAGTTATCTGCA
>JABGPX010000786.1 GCA_018644745.1 Spirochaetales bacterium | reverse complement strand
TCCCAAAGCCGTATCGAGGGCGTTGATACATCCGAGGTAGTCGGGGTAGTTCTCCTGCCAATCACCAGCCTTACCTGCCAGGTCTCCTGGAACCGGATAATCCGCCCACTTTTCTTTTGATCCATGAGGACCCTCATACCGGTCAGTATCATTCTGATGATGGGGTTCGATGAAAGAAGTAAATAGAAAGAAGGGCTTCTCGAGATCCCGGGTTTGAAGATATTCTTCAATCCAATCTGTCTGAGCATCAACCCGGTAACGGCCTTCCGGAAAATCCCGACGATTGCCGTTGCCGTCGAACATATGTCCGTCGTAGCTGTGGGATGTAAACTCCAAAATGTCTGAGGCAAGCCAATAATCATAATACCCGCCCCGATACTCCTTCGGTACCGCGATGGTCCTGTTGTTGATTCCCAAATCTTGCTGCGAAGCGAGATGCCATTTCCCGATGTACCCGACTTCATAGCCGTTTTCAGAAAAGTGATGAGCAATTGTTTTCTCGTCGGTCGGCAGCATTATTCCGTTGGTGATTGTTCCCATTTCGCTCGCAAACTTCCCGGTTTGAAGACACGCTCGGGCGGGGCCGCACACCGGCTGGCAGGTGAAGGCATGCTCGAAAAGAGTTCCTTCTTTCGCCATCCTATCTAAATTGGGCGTTACCGGAAGCTCCTGACCATAACACCCACAGGTATCCCAACGCTGTTGATCGGAGAAAAAGAAGATAATGTTTGGCTTTGACATAGTGAACTCCTCGATTTTTTTGCTATGACCGAAAGCTTGCTAGCTTTCTACCAGGCGCAATAACCCCCGTCGATAATTATATCCGCGCCGGTCATGTTGTCCGAGACCTCAGCAGCAAGAAAAACAACCGCGCCTTGCAGATCCGTTACCTCGCCCATCTGACCGGATGGAGTTCTCCCGAGCCACAGGGGCTCCATTACCTTGCCCTCCGGTGTGGCAAGCAAATCCGCGACAAGTTTGGTCTTTGTATAACCGGGACTTATCGAGTTAACGCGAATTCCCTTCGGAGCCCACTCCGCGGCAAGACTGCGGGTGAAGTGGAGCACCGCGGCTTTAGACGCATTGTAGGCGCATTGGTTCTGCGGGGTATTTACTATATGAGCCGACATCGAAGCCGTGTTGACAATCTTACCGTATCCGGCTTGCAGCATATATTGCGCTTCGGCTTGAGCACAAAGGAAAACGGAATCTAGGTTGAGAGACATGAGTCGGTCCCATTCAGATTTCTCCATGGTCGCGGCGTCGCTCCAGATGCCCATACCGGCATTATTCACGCCGATTGTTATCGAACCCCAGGTATCGACTATCTTCTTTACCATAGCCTTCACCTGCCCTTGGTCGGTGACATCCGTAACAATTGCCATTGCTTCGCATCCCTTGTCGGAGAGTTCCTTCTCAACCGCCGCTGCGTGTTCCATAGATATATCTACAACCGCGACCCGGGCGCCGGCTTCAGCTAGCCCATGGGCAAATGCCCGGCCTATTCCCTGCCCCCCTCCGGTAACCAGCGCTGTTCTTCCGTCCAGACGAAACCGGTCGATAATATTCTTTGATTCGAGTACTGGATCTTCCATTGTTTTCTCTCCATGTGGTAATACTCCGTCGAGGGTAATATTTGACCGAGAGTGAGTCAATCTCTTACAATCAATCGATGAAGGTCAGAAAAAGAGGGTTCGCCCTTGCTGCGCTATTTTTCCTCGTCTTCTCGGTAAGCGGCGAAAGCACAATTATGGTTGCTGATTTTGAGTACTCAGGCGTCTCGAGAGATGAGATGATCGAGTACGTAGATGATCTTATCACTGCGATGCAGAAAAACGGAGTTAGCGTCTTGAGCCGCTCGGACCGGGACGTTCGGCATATAGTGCAACCCTTCGGATCACAGCCCTAAAGCTGCTCAAATGAGGTCTGTACATAGCCGGTCCAGAAATCTCTGAAGAATATCAACATCGGTATCGCGAGCAATACACCTATAATGCCGAGAAACTGAGCGCAGAAGAAAATAGCAATGATGATGATAAACCAGTTGAGCCGCATGCGCTTGCCCTGTATCCGCGGTGAGAGCACCCAACTCTCGATCTGGTTGGTAAGCAGGATAACGATGAGCACCTTGACCATGCCCCATACCCCATCATGAGTAAGACCTACCAGGAGCGCAGGAATTCCGGCGATTACAACACCGAGGAAAGGGATGAAGTTGGTAATACCGGCCAAAAATCCGAGAAAGAGCGCGTAAGGGATACCGGCGATAAGCATACCGACACCCATTATTACACCAACAAAGAGAGCAATAATCACCTGTCCGCCGATAAAATGCCTAAGGTCTCCATAGAACACAGACGCGAAGGAAATGGCCTTGCTTCTTCCGGAACGGGGGAAAAAACGCCAGAGATTCCGTTTGAGAATAGGTACGGCGGCCGTAAAATATGACGCAGCGATGACAAATATGAGAACTGCGGTAGTTGCGTCCGGCACTCTTGGCACCACCCAATTGAGGGCGCTGCCGCCGAGTCTCGCGGCTTGCTGACTGATATTAGCTAGAAATGTGTCGGTCGTTTCGACGATCTGACCTAGAACGGCTTCATTCTCGATATTTAACATCTTGCCGATGTCCAGATCCTTCATCCCTTTAATCAGTAAATCAAAAAAACGCTTGCCTTCATCGATAAGCAGCGGAATGAGAAGTGATATTCCCGACACGAGTACCGCGAAGATGAGGATACTCGAAATAATAACCGCAACTTTGTAGGAAATAAATTTAATCTTCGACAAAGCTCTGGCAGGCACTTCTATTATCATAGAGAGATACCATCCTAGCACCAGGGCGCCGAGTATACTCGGTGAGAGCTTAAACAGAAGTATGAAGATAACAAAATATCCCAGAAATACCCAGATCGTGGGATCAATCGGCCTTCGATCTGATAAAGCATGTATTCCAGTTGCACGGTTCTTTTTCATCCTACTCATGTACACACTATATCTGTCAAATTTCGGAAAAGCAATTAAAGATTCTCTTTGAATATTGAGCCTATTATCAGTAATTTCTGATGACACAGATACTACAATCCGTAACGCATAAGACGGGAATAAGGAAAGAATGTGATCAGGAAGCTGCCTATTAACATCACCACGCTGCTGGTATTCGCAGTACTCACCGGACAAACCGGGTTTGGCGATACGCCGCTTCGAGATCCTGGAATTCCTGATGGTGAAATTGCTGCGTATACGATGCGAGAGAAGGACAAAGAACAGCAATTCATCGAGACATTCCAACATCGGGATGACGGGAACAAAGATATCTACAGCGTGCTGTATACCTCCGATTCCGAGGTGGTTGAGGTAAAGATTGATCGCAGCTCAATGCTGCCATACTACGTCCACTCTTCCACTGAACGGGAAACTATGGATGTCGAGACATTGACCTCCCTCACGCTCAACACAGAGACCGACTACCCGGACATAAAAATTCTTTCTTTCTCAGATTTGAAGTACGTGCTTCGAGGTTTTCCATTCGCCGATGAAGTACAGAGTATCGATATTGGCTTTCTTAATTCATCCGACGAGGACGAGGAAGATGGGTCTTTCGATTTCAATATTCGCGTAAATTATGAAGGAACCGAAACGGTAGATATCGGGAACAAAGATATCGATTGCTACAAGTTAGAGCTCAAAATGAGAGCAACCGGCATCATGAGAATTATCAATTCATTTATCGCAAAGACCTACTTCTGGTACAGCGTCGAATCGCCTCATTACCTTGTGGCATATGAGGGCAGCAGCGGTTTCCCAGGTTCGTCCAAGGTATTTATAGAAATTGATGATTACTCCGGGTGGCGATAGTCAAACATATAGCGCCCTATAAACCAAGCACCTGAATAGCAAGTCCGGATAAACAGATAGCTGCTCCGGAAAAAGCGTGAGCAAACCGCTCCAATGCTTTGAACCGGGCAAACTTGAATCCCCATGAACTTATCATCACCACGGCTGTCATGGTACCGATAGTAACAATACCAAATACGGCGGTGACCAGGAGCATTCCCCCGGTACCGAGTTCGGCGGCAGGATACATGAGAAGGGGAATAAGCGCCTCGCAGGGGCCGAATACAAAAATGGTAAAGAGAATCCATGGTGTGAGATTACGACCCCGTTTGTCGTGAACGTGAGAGTGTTCGGTAACATGCTGATGGCTGTGTTCATGGGCTCCGCCGGTTTCATGATCGTGAACATGGGTATGAGGTACCGCTCGAAAAGCTTTCCGCAGCCCCCACAAAAAGTAGGCAAACCCAAATCCAATGAGCAGCCACGCGGCAATGCTCCCGCGAAACCCTTCAAAGGCCTCCAGATTCAGCAGCGAGATGCCTACGGCTACTCCGATCAGGCCAAGAACCATGGAGCCGAGTACGTGGCCGATCCCGCAGACAGCGGTAATAATTAGGGTGCGTTTCATCGACCAGTTCCGCGCCCGGCTCATGACAATAAACGGCAGGTAATGATCAGGTCCGAGCAGCGTATGAAGCAGCCCGACAGACGCGGCCGAGAGGCAGAGTACAAGCAGCTGGTTGTTCACTTTTGCGACCTTACAAATTCGTCCAGTGCTTCTTTCCTGGTAAACACCATCTCGCCGCTGGCATGAGCAAGATCGGAGACAAATTTCCGAGGCAGCGAATTGAGAAAGTCCGCCGGACTCAAGTTGCCATCAGCCATCTTTCGGGCTGTCTCGAGATGCTTATGAAACCCCCTGGTTCCAAACTCGAGATATATATGCAGCGCAAGGGGTGAATTATTGAGATCGAAACTCGAAGAACTTGCTCGTCCGAAGGCCAGGAGATCGTAGAGTATCTGATCAACCGCTCCATTTTTCTCTGCTTTTGATTTCGGCTTGGGCAGCAGATCGGCCAATCTACCCGCCTGACCATCCGCCTTCAAATCTCCCATGAAAAGAGATATCGGAGCGTCTCCGCCGCTCACATTCGCAAGAGCCTCCAACACCGCCGCGGCAAGAAGTTTGACACCAAGGTATTCTCTGGCTATGACGAGATTTCGCTGAGCGAGATCGACGATGCGATGATACTCATCAATCGGCGGCGAATCCAGATACTTCGCATAGATAGCGTCAGGATTGAGGGTCCTGAGAAATCCTTCCATCTTTTGCAGCGCGGTGCGGTAATTGCCGATTGAATACATTCCGGCAACCCGAAGGGATGGGTTTGATTCCGGTAGGAGCTTCCAGGTGTTGTCCAGGAACTTACCCACATCAACTTCTGAAAAATTGGCCACATCTTTGTTTGCGAACATTACCGCAGACTTCACTATATGCTGAATATTTTCCTTCGTAAGTCCAAGACTAAAATTTGTATTTGTAAGCTCAATTCGATGCTCTAGAGAATCCGCCGGACTCAGCCCGTTTTCATCAAAACCCCGAAAAGGAATGGTGGCCTCGATGCAGGCCGTGGTTTCGAGCAAGTCCCGATCCTGGACTGCTCCCTCAAGCAGGCAATCCATTACGAGAGCACTCAGAAACTCATTGAGCCCGTTAAAAGGCGATAGAACCTGGCCGGGAACATATCCAAAGACGGACGCGCAGCCCCAAAAAGCGCGGTCGTCGGGTTTTACCTTATCAACTATCGAAATAACCGAGTCGTTAATCCGTATGTAGGGCGAAACAATTTCTTCTATTTTCGGCGTGAAACCCTGATCAACCTGATAATAGACAATATCGTGAAAAAGCGCCGCCAGGTTTATATGCGGATCGCCGGGCTCAACCAGACCAAAAATATGCTCCGGAGTGTGTAAACTCCGTTCCTGTGCGCTCATGGCCCGGTTTACCATTACCCCGATGAACTCAAGGGTTGCAAGAGGCACCGGTGCTTTCAGCTCCTCAAGTGCCTCCTGAAGGAGTCTGATCGTTCGATGCACGGTTCCTG
>JABGPX010000841.1 GCA_018644745.1 Spirochaetales bacterium | reverse complement strand
AAACAGTAATTGCGGAAGCCGGGGTTATGAACTACATGGACGAAGGGATCCATTTCGAAACCAAGATGGGTGACGGATCCAACCCAAAGCAGGGATTTTTTGACAAAGCTCTTGGCGCAGGGAAACGGCTGCTCACCGGCGAGTCGCTTTTCATGACCCACTTCACAAACGGGGCCGCCGACAAGCAGAGCGTCGCTTTCGCTGCACCGTACCCGGGCAAGATCATACTCATTGACCTCGCCCAAACCGGCGGCGAGTTCACCTGCCAGAAAGACGCCTTCCTGTGCGCGGCGATGGGCACCAATATCGATATAAGCTTCAATAAAAAGCTTTCCACCGGATTATTCGGCGGCGAGGGATTTATTCTGCAGAAACTCACCGGAAAAGGCAAAGCGTTTATCCATGTGGGGGGAACTGTTGTAAAGAAAGAGCTGGAAGATGAAAAGCTGCTGGTCGACACAGGGTGCATCGCCGGCTTCACAAAAGGGATCGAATACGACATACAAAAAACCGGCAGTATGAAAACGATGCTCTTCGGAGGAGAGGGGCTGTTCCTCGCTTCGTTGTCAGGCCACGGAACTGTCTATCTTCAATCCCTGCCATTCTCCAGGCTGGCCCGGCGAATTATCCAGCAGATGCCGAACTCAGCCAGTTCTAAGGGAGAAAGCTCGGTTCTCGGCGGACTGGGCAAGGCTCTGATGGGAGATAACTCGTAGAGCGCATCGAAAAACCCTTGGTGCAGTAGAACTAGGTAGCGAGCGTGGGCCAAAGCGCCGGATTGAGTATCGGATCCGGCACACCGGCCATAGTTTCAAGCACCGCGCTTCTGTCATCAGACGACAAACCGCCTTTCTTCAGTACTGCCAAATTCTCTTCAAACTGCTCGAGAGAATCGACCCCGACAAGGGTTGTTTTTATGCGGTTCTCCCCAAGCACAAAGCGCAAAGCGAGCTCCTTCGTCGGAATTTCAAGACGGTCTCCGAGGGCACTCCATTTCCGGACATATTCAGCCGCGGTACCGATCTTAGTTTCGGCCTGTTCCTCAGTCATCACGAGAAGGCCCTGAAGATAGGTGCTCCGATTTACTACAACAACGCCGAGGTCAGCGGCGATATCAAGCACGTTCTCCCAGCGCCGATCCCAGGCGTTGAATGGTATCTGCATAACATCAACGGTTGTATCCTCAAGGCACTCGAGAGCCTCCCACGGACCAGCGCCAATAGATACGCCGAGTAACCCGATTCGTCCGCTCTCCTTTTCATCGCGAAGATGCTCCCAAATTACACCGCCCCCGGCAGTTCGGTGCTCCGGACGGTGAAGCATAACCGCGTCGATATGAGAGAAACCGAGCTGCTCGCGGCTTATCTCGAGAGAGTCTACAGCAGCCTTCCTCAGATCATCTGGTTTGTAATCGGCTAGATTGCCGGGAATCTCTATTTTTGTACTGATAAAGACATCTTCTCCGCAGCCGGCTATTTCCACAGCCCGGGAGACGGTTTTCTCACTCTCCTGATATGCCCGTGCAGTATCAAGAAACGTTACCCCTTCGGACACCGCCCGGCGTAGAATCGCCGCGACGGTCTCTACAGATACTTTGCCGGCACTATTGTTGATGCCGTAATCCATGCCAAACTGAACAGTACCGATTCCCAAACGCGAAAACCCGGAAGTGTCTTTTTTATCTATCATTATAGCTTCCTATTGTTATGTGATTTCTATCAAAGCCCCGTCACGCTGCCGGCTTTCAATGCCTGCAATTACCATTCGCATGAGCTCAACTGTTTCTGAAAAAGGATATGACCGCACACCTGTGCGGAGATAGCGAACATAGTCATCAAGCTGAGACTTGAAAGAGAAAAAAGAATCTCCAGATTTCAATTGAACACTGCCATGGGTACCGCAGAGCGTCAGATACCCAAATCCTCCGAACATATCCTTGCTAACCACAACAACCACATCCGCGCCGCGGCCGTGGGTAAAATGCACGACATTTTGTGTCTTTGTGCCTGTATTTCTGCAGGTAAGGAAACCGGGGCCGAGTATTGCGTAAATGGCCTCGAGGGCATGAATACCGTAGGTTTCCCAGTATTTGGCTGAGGTAATAGTAGCATAGCGAATGGTACCCAGTTCTCTCGTTGACAGGCGGTACGGGCCGAATTCTTTGGTATACCGCATTGAGCTGGAACTTACGATTGAAGCGCCGTCGCTTACCCATCCTTCAAAAATCTTAAGATCAGTGGTGTTGTCTACCATCGGCTTATCGACAAAAATCGGAATCCCTGCTTCTACAAAAGGCCTGCATCGTTCGACATGTTCATGGCCGATATCTGTCGCCACAATAACGGCGTCTACTTCACCTATCAGCTCTTTGGGATCGCTTACAACATTTGGAATGAGAGAACATGCCGCCGCATGCTCAGCCTCGAAATCCCCTTCGCCGGTGCAGCTGATATGGGTTACTTTGGCACCATCCACACCAAAAGATTCAGCCGGTTCTTTGTTCAAATACTCCGGTATCCCGGCATAAAAACATTCCGCGGTCATCTTCTCCTTGTCATACCCGTTAAACATAGCACTCCAGGAATACGGATGACCGTTACCGGGTGTTAACCCGAGTATCCCAATACTGATGTCTCGTTTTTCGATAATTGGTTTTGATTCCATCACGCTCTCCTATTTTTTATATATGTCTTTCAATAGTTTAATATATTTTTTATTTTGCTGCTGATTCGGCACATCAATGCCTGCCGTTTCAACCCATTCAGCGGGAATACCTTTTTCCAGAAGAAACCAACCCGCTGCCGCAGCGGCAAAAAAAGCGGCTCCAAGGGTGGCAGGTTCTTCGGCGCGAATTCGGCGCATTTCGATTCCGAGAAGATCCGCCTTTATCCGCGACCAGACTTCGCTGGTGCCGCCGCCGCCGGTCGAGGAAAGCTGGGAAGGTCTGCCTTCAGGGAAGAGACTATCGATCAGACCGCCCATTCTTGCCGCAACCGATTCCATAATAGCTCTGGCATGAAGTCCGCAATCGGTAAAGTCAGTACCCGATACTGCGCCGGCGATATACTCACCGAGAAGACCAGCGCTCCCGGGCTCGATCCCGGAGGCCAGTCGGTCCAGATCAGAATATGTTATGTCTTTTGCGTGTTGATTACGGTACTCTTTCAGCACGGAACCGCCCATATTAGAGATAGTAAGACGAAAATAACGGCCATCGTCGGTATCAGGTCCGATACAGCACCCGGTTTCAGGCTGATATGCTGGTGAGATCCGCAGACATGCGATCACGGTGCCCGTGGATTCACTGCCCTCGGTTATCGATCCGGCGCCGCAGCCGACACCGGCGGCGTGGTGGTCGAGACTGCCTGCGGCAACCGGTATGCCTTCAGGAAGGCCAAGAATGTTTGCCCCTTCTCTGGAAATCCGACCAAGAACGGCACCGGGCCTGTGCAGGACAGGCAGCATCGCTTCGGTAATACCAATGATCTTCAGAGCCTCAGGCCACCATGTTCCTTCCTGAATGTTTTGAAGACCGGATAGCGACGCAGTACCTGAATCTCCGACGGATTTGCCGGTGAGTAGGAAGCACAGATAATCTGAAATACTCATGACATGGCGGGTCTGTTTCCAGAGATCCGGCTTGTGTTTTTGAAACCAAAGCAGCTTGGCGGCGGTGAGCCCGGTGGAAGAAATACCCATTCCCGATATGCGTAGATAGTCAGGATGTCCGCTCAACCCACCAATTTCATCCCCGAAATCCGCGGCCCGGGTATCCTGCCAAGAGATAATCGGAGTGAGAGGAATTTTGCTCGCATTAAGGAGTAGAAAGGTGTTCGCTTGGGATGAGTAGGAGATTCCTTCAATATCCGAGATACTCGCGCCGCAGGCGATACGAGCGGTTTCGATCGCACTGCGCAAAGATTCGGTGAAATAATCTGCGGAAAACTCACACAAGTTTCTCCCTTCGCCAAGATCCTGCTGATCATACTCGATCTCTTTTTTAGCTAAACCTTTTATCCTGCCTGATCTATCTACAAAGGCGACTTTGAGGTTTGTCGTTCCGAGATCGATACCTACCGAATATGCCACTCTTCTCTACCGGTTCTCCGGCTTTTCAGCGTTTCCGCCGATTGGGATGTGCCGGTTTTTAAAATAATTATCATCAATAATGCTTGGAGTAGAAATCTCGAGCAGCAGTGATGGCTCTACAGCTGTGAACCGATGCATCACTCCTCTATCCACCCTCAGCACGGCGCCCTGCTGCAGTATGATCTCTTCGTCCTTATACACAAGATCGAGAGTTCCTTTTAGAAGATAGAAAGTCTCAAGTTTATCTTTATGAAAATGATCAGGACAGGTCTGGCCGGTGTGCAGAAATAGATATTTCCCGCAATAACCCGCCTCGGTTTCATTAGCAATCCAGAACTCGACCTCGCCGATTTTATCAAAATCACCTAAACCAAAATCCAGAACTAACGGCTCTACATCCGGCAGAGTCAGTCCCCATTTACGAGCCTGTTTATATGCTCTCGCAACCGCTTTCTCGGCCTCTATTCCTTTTAGGGCTACTTCCTGCCCTTTATCGAGTTCATCCATACTTGGCGCCCCCTTAGTACCCGAAGTTCCAATCAGGCTCAATTCGGCGAGCCGAAGATTCAGAAACCGTAACATCGGTTTTCAGCAGCTGAAGCAGCGACCCGGGAACCTTCGGTGTTACCGGACCATGCAGACACAGCCGGGTAACCAGCCGCTGCCAGGACACCTCGGTACCTGCGGTAGTAAGAGCATGATTATCATACCGGTGTTTCGCCGCGATTGCCTCGGCGGGTCCGATAGTCGCGGCCTTGGGCGGCACGGCGGCCAGATCGCCGCTCATACCAAAGCTGCCGTGCAGTGAGTTTTGAGCAATAGTAAGTGGACTCAGGGTAACAATTCTGGTCTTGAGAGTCTTCCACTCTTCCAAATCCATATCAAACTCTGGTGCATCCGGCTCGATGAAAGCGAGGTGTCCGGTCCAGCCCGGACCAAAAAACGCTGCATCGGCGCCGCCTAAATCTTCAATCAATTTTCCATAATGTTCCAGATTATCATTGTTCATTCCGCAGATCTGACTCTCTGGAGGTCTGAGCTCAGGATCAATCTGTTTATACAGATAATTCTTTGTAGACCGGAGAAATCCCTGCGGATAAGACTCTGGGGCGATGTTGCCGTCCTGATCGGCGTACTCATCCATATTGAACGTGTATAGGTGGCTGCAGTCAATTTTAAAGGTGTTGATAAGGTGTGCAACCTTTATATATCCGTGATTTGGATTTGGAGTGATGAGGACACATTTCCTGCCCTCTTCCCGCGCGGATGCTATAAGGTGGAACATCCTCGTCACAAATCGATGCTGTACCATATCGTTTCGTACGACGGTAATTTTGAAATCCGGGTTGGAGTGCTTGGCCATGTCCTCGGGTCCGATAGCGCGAACGCGCTCGAGAACTACCTTGTCCCGAAAGGGAATAAACTCTGCTGGTTCAAAATCAAATTCTTTCATAACGAGGGATTATCCACCGATAGCGATGCGATGTCAAAGGTATGAGAGGAAAATCTGCCTACTCAGGGGCGGCCGCTGTTGATCAGGACCGGCTCCATCTCTCCGAAGCGGAAGCCGGTGTGTCCTGCAGGTCCGTCCTGTCTGTATAGGGTGAGTTCTCGTAGCGGCAGTCTTCTTCACACACCCTGGGATCCTGCTGGTCGGTAAGGACAGCCATCAGGGCCGTTTCCAGTTCCTTCTTCACTTCATGAAAATCCGGATCATCCGCCAGATTTTTCATGTGATGGGGATCCTGTCCTACCGAATACAGCTCTTCGGCGGGACGTTTTCCAAAACCAAGATCGAACAGCTCTCTTTGATCTTCATCCCCTCGATGATGAATCATCCATGCCTTCGTTGGACTCGCATCAAGATCCGCATATG
>JABGPX010000388.1 GCA_018644745.1 Spirochaetales bacterium | reverse complement strand
AGCATAGCACATGGTTTCTGCTATGTCCAGCCAAAAGGGGTCTACGAATGCTTACTTGCAGGTGGATGCTTTACTTTACACTATAACATCATAAGCTATAGCATTGAATTGACCGGGAGAGGTCTATGAACTACAGGGATCGCTTTAATAATCTGTTTGCGGGAAAACCGGTCGACAAGGTGCCTTTTGTCAGCTTCATGAGCGGCGGCATTAATCTGATCGATAAATTCAAAGCTGAAGGGCATGTTGCAATGGATACGACCCGCGCGGACCTGTATAAACAGTTCGGCTATGAGGGTAAACGCGGTATTTTTCTCGATCCTAATCTCTTTATCTATCCGGAGTTTCCAGAGACCGATATTGAGCGAAAAGCATCCGGGGTTCGGAAGTATAATAATAAATGGAACGGCATCTCGATGGCGAATGAACACGAGAATTATGCGCCCATCACCATCGAGGGCCCGGTAACCGACCGGAAAAGCTGGGATGCCATCAAAGGAAGACTGAACCCCTCCGATATGGGTCGGTATCAGGATAATTGGGACGAGCTTGTTAAGGCCGCAATTGGCAGTGGTGAGCCGGTCTATACCGGTGATCTGCCCTGCGGTTTTTTTGGTGCCCCCAGAGAGTTATTCGGACCAACCAACGCTCTCTTCATGTTCTATGACGATCCGTCTCTCATGCATGATGTCCTCGATACCCTGTGTGACCTATGGATAGGGATGACCCGCAGGATGCAGGAATTGACAGATAAATATATCCCCCAGGGCAGGATGTGAAGGGCCATGTATTCTAGAAACATAGAATCCGGAAACTTAATACCATGCGAGAATTACTGTGACCAGCCTTATATTGTCGTACTTCCTTCGGGCGCCTGGCTCTGTGTAATGACGACCGGATCGGGACTCGAGAGCAAGCCCGGTCAGCATATCGTCTCGACGACCAGCAGCGATTACGGCGTTAGCTGGTCTGAGCTTATCGATGTCGAATCTGCCGATGATTTCATGTCATCCTGGGCGACACCGCTGCTCGTACCGGGCGGCAGGGTATACGCTTTCTATAATTATAATTTCGATGGCAAGGCTTCCCAGACCGGGGGATGGCTCGTATACAGGTATACCGACGACGGCGGTTTGACCTGGAGCTCCCGGCGGCATCGAGTGCCTATGCGGATTACCGAGCGGGACAGAACGAATGACTCATCCGGAGAATACCAGTACTTCTGGGTTATAGATAAGCCGATTGTTGCCGATGGCCATATGTTGTTTGCTTTCACGAAACTCCGGAATGGATTTCAGATAAACGGGGGCGAGGGCTGGCTGATCTGCAGCGATAACATTCTCACCGAGAGAGACCCCGAGCGTATCAACTGGGAATTGCTGCCGGAAGGCGAAAAAGGCATTTGGCATCCTGATTTCGGCGATATCCAGGAGGAGTTTTTCGTAGAGGAGCTGTCCGATGGTTCTCTTTACACTCTGTATCGTACAGAAGAGGGCTTTATCGCATCTGCAACTAGTGGAGACGGGGGACGTTCCTGGTCGCAGCCCGTGGTGCTCAAGGATAACACTGGCAGAGCGATCGGCAATCCCCGGGCATGTCCCCGTTTATGGAAAGCGCCAAACGGAAAGTATCTGCTCTGGCATCACAACAATTCTTTCCCGGGGTGGGGGAATTCGCCGGTAAGATCTCCTGTTTGGATTTCCGGGGGACATGAGGCCGAAGGAATCATAAAATGGTCACAACCGGAGGTACTTCTCTACACCCAGGACCTGACACTTCGGGGCATGAGCTATCCGGATTTCATTTCTGTGGACGACCGGTACTGGGTAACCGAAACTCAGAAGTTTGAAGCCCGGGTTCATGAGATCGATGCCGCGCTTCTCGAAGCGCTTTGGAATCAGCATGAGACGCGGACACGTACGGACAAGAATCTTGTGCTCGAAGCACCAGGTCCCGAATCCTCCGGCGAACTCCTTTCGGGTGCGAGAATTGAAATACCCCAGCTCCCAGATCTGGATGCAGGATCTATCACCATAGAGCTGCAATTTCGCCTCAACTCGCTTCGTCCCGAGCAGGATTTGTTCAACACATTCGGTCCTCCCCGGAAAGGAATAAGAATCTGTACAAATGAAAGCCGCAGTCTGCGCATTGAGGTTACCGATGGTCAATCCCGACGGTATACGGATGTAATTGATACTCCCATCCCGGGGAGCAACGCTCGGGCCGTGCCCCACTTCATGTGGGACGCGGATGCGAATGTGTTGACGGAGAGCCAGCTCCATCATGTTGTTTTCATTCTCGATGGTCCGGCGCGTCTTCTGCTGGTGGTTGTAGACGGCATGCTCTGCGACGGCGGGCATGAACGCATCCAGGGATGGTGGCGGCTCAATCCTGATATAAAAAGTATATGCCGGGACAGGATATGTGCCGTCTCTGATAATCTCGATGGCTCGATTAAATCCATGAGGTTGTACGACCGGGCTCTGACGGTTACCGAGTGTATCGGAAACTACCGCTTTCTCCGATCAGAAATATAAGCTTCTCACATAGTGTCTTATATGAGGGGCGGGCCATTCTATCGCAACACCCTGGTATCACCGCTTCCATTATCCAGGTTGATATCCATGTTGGGCTTGTTCTCTTGCCAGGCTCCCGAAGTGAAATCTGGTATTTTGATGGAATTTGAATTGTTACGCACCGACCACTCCGATAATTCAACTACCGAACTAAAAGCGGCGGCATCATATACGTCCTGATCCAGCGGCATTCCGTTTCGGAGGCAATCAATAATATGCCACACATTGATCAGGTCCGAACCGCCATGACCGCTTTTGAGATCTGCTCCCAGTCCACTTCTGAACTCTTCAAATTTATGCAGCAATCCAGGTTTGTATTTTTGAACGAGCGTATCATAGGTTTTTTTATCGGCCCATTTGTGATCTCCGGTGCTAATCCTGGGCGGAGCTGGATCGTACAAAACGGAACCTTTTGTACCATAAACACCATGTATCAAGTTGTGTGGAGAAGGCGACGTGGCATCATGTTGAATATTAAGGTAAGGGTGCGTCCTTGTTTCGTTCTTATAAGCATGGAATTCATGTTCCCCCGGTATTCCATCTTGGTAAAATCCTCAAAAAAGGGATCATCTTTGGCCAGTTCCTTTGCTTTGGCAGCCGTCATGAAGTCTTTGCTCTCCATAGAAACCATAAAATCGAATCGGTCGCCCCTGTTGATGTTCATCATTTGTGCAATCGGTCCCATGCCGTGGGTAGGGTAGATGTTCCCTTTTCTGTTGCCATACATTCTTAGCCACCACATATCCCAGTACATGTTCTTACCAAAGTTGTTCCCCATTTTGCTGGTGTTGTATGCACCATCTCCATGCACAATCTCGCCAAAGAATCCTTGCTTGGCCATATTCAGCGAGGTGATCTGGAAGGGCATGAAGGAGTAATTCTCCATCATCATGCAATGTTTCTTTGTTTTCTCAGATGTTGCAACGATATCCCAGCATTCCTTGATCGATACTGCCGCCGGAACTTCAGTAATTACATGCTTCCCTTGCTCCATGGCATAAACCGCCATTTCCGCATGCATGTAAGTCGGGGTAGTGATAAGTACCAGATCCAGATCTTTGCGTTCACATAGTTTCTTCCACCCCTCATCGGAACCGTCATAAAACTCCGGATTATGATCGGTATTCTCCAAAGTCTTTTTAATACGTTTGAATCTCTCGAGTTCCAGATCGGCTACTGCCCTAATCTCGACATCAGACACTCGTGCTATTGTTCCCGCGTGGTGAGAACCTCGGTTTCCGGTACCGATGATTCCCATTCGTACAGTACTGATTTTCGGGGCGGCATAGCCTGACATATTAAACACTTGCTTGTGTTTATTCTGAAATTCGCCTATTTGCTCCGGTAAGTTGTTAACGTGTTTATCGGTCATGTTCATCCTCTACGATACTCGGTGGATTTGCGTAATCGTGGTAGAGCCGCGACAGCTGGGCGTGCCATCTGCGTCCGCAGTGACGCCCCTTCGGTCTCCGCACAGAAAGCTTACACGCAATTTGTAGATTACGCTATTGGAACCTTGTATATGGATCGTCGAAAGAGCATAATGAGTAAACATGGTGGAGCTCCCGAAGATATCACTAGGACCATCCGGCGCGATGGTGACTCGCCTCATCAGCTCTGGTGCAAAATAACCTGCAATGGAAATTTCGAGGCATTTTTCTAATATATTATGCTTCGCCGCGGGCGACTTGCTTGGTCCATGTCTGATAATCCCTGGTCGGAAACTCTTGATATCCGGTGCTCTGACAAGCGGTCGAACTCGACATTGAGATGGACAGGATTGCGCTCGACCGTCCGGTGGGAGGAGAATTGACTCGTCGCTGCCTCGGATTCCGGCCGAGAAACTGGCGATTCTACGGAAAGGTGAAACTGGATTACACGCGCTTCGGATAAAGGAGATAGTACAGATGGATTTAGCGGAGTATCGCGATCCGATTACTCTGAAGAGAGAGCGGCGAATGACAATCGAAGCTGTTTCTTCTCGCGATATCCACAGTTCATAGTTTATTTCTCGGGAGCGCGCATATCACAATCCCAACGCGCAATATAAGACGACGCCACGGCAATTCCCGATTGATCAGCGGACCGCTCCCTTACTTCATAGAGCTGGGATAGTCCCCATTGGACGCCTCTTCCATAGCTGGCGTCATCGAACGCGTCCGGGCAGAATACTCCCGGATCGCTGACGGCGGCATCAATGTCGGCCGTTTTAATAAAATGACGCCCATCGCGGCTGTAGTAGAGCGCCCGGTTCGGCGGTCGCGCATCACCAACTAAGGCGACTCCTTCACGATGAGGCCAGACACATCCAGTGTGCCCGCGCACGAGAGGATTTCCTACCCATCGCGTAAACGGACCGGTTGCGTTTTCGCCGACGGCAAGGCCGATCATTAACGGACTATCCCTGTCCATGCTGGTCCTGCCCTTATAATAGAGCCAGAATCGACCTTCTCTGATGATACAGCATGGATCATCAACAAGAAGGGCGTCAAACGCTCTCGTATCGAGTGCGGGACTCAGCACGGGTTCTCCGTTAAAATGCCTGAAAGGCCCTTCCGGTTTATCCGCAATCGCCACACCGATATGCTTTTCGTGCAGGGGTGTTCCGGAGTGCGCGGTAAAATACATGCAATACTTGCCGTCGTGAAACACAACACTCGGGGCATGTTTCCCTTTGGCGTGCCAGGCATCGTCTGCACTGTCCTCGAGGACCTGTCCGTATTCATCCCAATTCCAACCGTCTTCGGATGTGGCAAGCCAGATTTTCGTGCAATTGACCGTATGCCACGAGGCCATCCAATCCGGATTGTACGGTAATCGCGTATACCAGACGTAGAAGCGATCGCCGATCTTCATTATATTGCTGGCGTCCAGCAGCACATCATCGAGGTGCCGACCGATACCGGTCACATCATTCAGTGTAAATTCCGCCGCTTGCAGCTCCGGCGGAATCTCTATCCCACTGTTCTTATCTCTCATTTTTGCTCCAGCAGATCCTCTATTTGCTTATGCAATCGCTTCGCCCACGACAGGGGATTGTAGAGGCGCTGGAACTCTATAGCGGCGGCATCCGCGATTTTCTGCCTCCTCTCCACGGAAGAGCACAATTCCCGCAGGCCCTTTAGCCACCCTTCTGTCGAGTGGGCCAGATATCCGCAATCAGGATTGCCGAGAATATGAAAGTGACTGGGCATGAAGCAGGCTACCACCGGGATCCCTAGCTGATGAAACACAAACGCGCGACCCGCGTTGGAAAATCCCTTGAACCTTAGCAGATAAGGGCCGGCACCTTTGAACCCGGAACGCCCCGGGTAGCGGCCCGCCATTTCTTTAAACCATGTTTTTTGCTCATCGTGGGAAATATGAGTGATGCCCGGCACAAGTCCTATGTCGCAT
>JABGPX010000315.1 GCA_018644745.1 Spirochaetales bacterium | reverse complement strand
GATAACGAATAACGCCGGCGCATCAACGTAGGTCCGCAGTTTCGAGACGGTTTTTTTTTCGGAATTAGCTGCGCAGGAAACAACGGGTAAACCGGACAAGGTCCTATTTGTGAAATTAAATACATGGAATTTTGGAGTATCTAGTTGAGAATTTGCATTGTTCATACAATTGGAAAAATACACATCCCCATGTGGGCTGTCAACTTCGGTTATACTTCTCATATCTGTAACTGCGCAGTCTCTTAAATATTCAGTATAGTAAGGTAGAGGTGAATCATGAGGATACAGACAACCCACGTAGGTTCCCTGCCGCGGCCGGATGAAATGGTCACCAGGCAGGCTAAGAAGGAAGCCATCGATAGCGCTGATCTTCACCGATATACTTCAGACATAATAAAAAGACAGCTTGCCGCCGGTCTTTCCATTGTTAACACCGGTGAGATACACCGCTCTGACTACATCAACGCGACGACAACCCGGCTGTCGGGATTTGGGGGGACATGCACGGCACCGCTCCCGCGGGATATGGAAGAACTTCCGTCCTATTCCAGAAGATTTGGCGGCAGAAACGGTCTTATCACCCTCAATCCAAAGGCGCCGATCTCCCTGCCGGCCTGTACGTCGGCGGTTCGCTACACCGGCGCGTCATCGCTCCGTGAAGAACTCGATTCACTCATAACCGTACATAACGAGCAAAAAGCGCTCTACCCCGAATCCTCGGTTTTTTTTACCGCGCCGTCTCCCGGAACCGTCGCGCTGTTTCTTGAGAATCAGTACTACCCGAACCAACAAAGCTATCTCGAGGCACTGAGTGAAGCTCTTGCCGAAGAATATAAAATAATCAGAAGCTACGGCGTTTACCTGCAGGTAGATTGCCCGGACCTGGCCATGGGCCGGCACACGGCATACAAAGAGATGAGTGACGACGAGTACATATCACTTATAGAAACGAACATCGCTGTATTAAACGGTGCGTTGAGCGAAGTCGACTCGGAGTTATGCCGAGCCCATATTTGCTGGGGCAACTATCCCGGAACACACCATTGCGATATTGGTCTCGAGGTTATATTTGATTCGATTGTAAAGCTCAAACCTCGGTTTTTATCGATTGAGTCGTGCAACCATCGCCACGCCCATGAATGGGAGCTGTTTCAAACCCGTAGTTTTCCTGCGAACAAAGTTTTGATGCCTGGCGTCATCGACACCACTTCGAATACAGTGGAACATCCGGATCTCGTGGCAAAGCGGCTGCTTGATTTCGCCTCGTCGCTTGGACCGGATAGGGTTGTCGCCTCAACTGACTGCGGTTTTGCTTCCACCGCGGCAGCGGCAAGCGTCTCCGGGGAAGTGGCGTGGCTAAAGCTGGCGGCATTAGTCGCCGGGGCCGAAAAGGCCGGTCAAAAGCTGTAGCTCCCATCGCCCTTTAGCCTGCCTAAACAGCAAGTATTTCGACCAGATGTGCGCACAGCGGATCGACAAGCGGATAATCGAAGAGAATATCAGCGTCCAGGCTCAACCCGAGGGAAGATTCGAGCTGAGTCACAAACTGTGCGGCACCTAACGAGTCGAGTCCCTGGTCCGTCAATTCCACGTCACGTTCAATCGACTGAACCGATGTCACTTCGTAAAAAATACGGGAGATCAGCTCGTTTATTTCTTCTCCGCTTCGAGGTCCTACCGGCGCCGCACCAGCGACGGACTCGAGAAAACCGACCAATTGATCCATGAGAGGGTAATCAAAGAGCAGATCCGGGTCCAATTCAACACCTATCAACTGCTGCACCGTGGCGACGAACTGGGTTGCCCCGAGCGAATCCAGTCCTTGATCGGTCAACTCAACGCCTAGCTCAATCTCTTTGATATTGGTAACATCATAGAAAGCCTTTTCGACAACACCGCGGACATCCTCCGTCCCTCCCGCCGGTGTCGCAACGGAATCATCATCGTCCTGCCCAAGTCGATAATAATCGGTAAGCGGCGCCGCACGATTACGGTCAAATGGGATTTCCAGGTCTGCAACCGGTTTCCTCACATCCGAGGGAGCACCCGCCAACACAACATGGCCATTCGCACCGCCGAATCCAAAACTACTCACACCGATATATGACTCCGGGTCGAGCGGAGTGACTTTTGAAACTACCTCGAGGTTAAAGCCGTCGAAATCAATAAATTCATTTGGATGATCGAAGTGCAAGTCGGCGGGAATCATCGCCTTATTAAGCACCAGCAGCGCTTTAATCAATCCGGCGATGCCGGCCGCCGATTCGAGGTGCCCGATATTTGATTTTACTGAACCGAGATAGCAGGTATCGGCTCGATTCTTCGCTATGGTGTTCTGTATTGCCGATATTTCGATAGGATCGCCGATTTTTGTGCCTGTGCCGTGGCATTCGATATAGCTAATATCTCCGGGTTCAATTCCCGCGTCCATGCACGCATCGAGAATTACCTCTTCCTGGGCCTCCGGATGAGGCGCTGTGATAACCTGAGCCCGACCGCCATTCTGATTGATCGATGAACCGGCAACCACTGCATAATAGTCGCTCACCAGCTCACGGGCTGCGAGAAGTACAAGACCGCCGCCTTCAGACCGCACATAGCCATTCGCCGAGTTATCAAAGGTCTTGCAGCGGCCGTCTTTTGAAAGAAACCCCGATCCCTTCATATTACTCGTAAATGTATTTCCGAGGATCATATTGACGCCGCCGGCGATTGCGTAATCCACCCGGCCGGCCTCGATATCCTTCGCCGCGTAGTGAAGCGCGACGAGGGAAGATGAGCACGCGGTATTACTCACCCAGCTAGGTCCCCGAAGATCGTAGTGGTAACTTATTCGCGACGCGATGATGCTCGGATTGGTTCCTGTGGGGTAGTAAACCGAACTGCTGTCTCCACGATACTCCTCGTTCCAGACACCGAGATAGACCCCCACCCGTTTCCTGTCCAGCACTTCTAGATCAATCCCGGCATCTCTAATAGTCATTTCGGCCAGCTCTAATGCCAAAATTTGCTGGGGATCCATTGTCCTGGCTTCTGCCTCGGAAATTCTGAAATACCGATGATCGAACTTCGCTGCTGCCTGACTCAAAAAACCGGCATCCAAGTCTCCTCTGGATGAGTCCTGCCTAACCTGGTCCTTACCATCTATGAGCAATTGCCAAAACTGGGCAGGATTTTCCGCGTCGGCGGGAAACTTGCAGCTCATACCCACGATCACAACTTGCCGCCGCTCACCGGTCTGTCCGGAAGTTCGTACTGAGTGCTTTTCGGCACCGAATTGCTCTAGAAGCTGCTCCACCGTCTTAAATCGGTAGAAGTCCTGCGGCGCAAGTCCAGGAAAAAAAGGTTCGAGTACGCCTGCGAACTCGACAAATGTACGTGATGTAAAGTCCTGAAACGCAAGCGACTCACGAAGGTCGAGACCCGGCCGGAACTTCTCGCACGCTTTCGTCACCGTGCTTAAAAAAGACGCCTGTCTGAGTTTTCTGCGCTGGAAGAGGATCCACTTTGCCTCATCTTCTCCCCGATACATCGATGAGGCATAGGTGTATGAGTCAAATACTTCGCAGCATGCTTCTAAAACCGGATGGAATCCGATTTCGATGATATCAAGGTCGTCTGCTGCATACTGCTGACGGATAGCATCGAATGCACCGATGAAATTTACCGGTGAGCAGAGCCAGCGTTGCCAGTAATCATCATGCAAATGGCTCTCAAACCCGCCAGTTATCCCGGATACAAAGAGCGTTTCCGCTGTCCGTCTTGATTTTACCGTTTCGACATCGTCGGCATATGCAGAGTAGCCAGGATGATGCCACGGATGAGGCGGACGCATCGCAGTAAAATCAGGTTGGTCAACGAGAAAGCGCTGCATCTCGTCATCAGGGCCGCTTACCGTAATGTGCTTGTCTTTGCCAACGTGGAAATTTTCGGATGAAACGGTAATCTTCAGCAGATCGATCTCGTCCTGGGGTAGGGTACCGTGGGACATCGCTCCCTCGAGCTTCGCCGCGGCCTTACCAATGCGATAGCTAAGGAGTAAAATTTCTTCTAGGGAGTACAATCCCGCTTCATACGCCGCTGATAGTTCGCCAATACTGTGACCAACGACTAATTCAGGACGATATCCCCATCGGCGCCATATATCTGCAATGCAGATCTGGCAAATAACCGTCAGTAACGGGCTTTCCGGGCAGCGGTGCCTGCCGATTTCCCTGTTCCAAAGCTCTTCGATGTCCAGATCGAGCCTATCACTGAGGATTTGTGAAATATTGGACCACACGGTCGAGCTCTTTGCGAGAGTGAAACCGCTCTGTTCGTGCATCGTACCTTCACCGGAAAAAAGAAACATCACTCTGTTCATTTCATTACCTTCCAAGTTTATCAATGTCTCCTAAAAATAGACTTCAGCAAAGACATTTTGCGTACTCACGCCAGCGTCTTTGAGGATATCGTATACTTCATAAATCATGTCACACCCACCACACAGATAATAAGATACGTTGGGATCGATCTCGCTGTTTTGCAGATAGGATGTTACTCGCCCTTTCCTGTCGGCAGGCTCCGCTGTTTCGGCGCCGCTTACGCAGGTCGTGATCCGTTCCGGGGCAAAAGAGTCATGGCCATACCGCTCTTCAGTATTACGAATGCCGTGAATAAGCTGGTAGTCGAGATCCGGATTCCTGCGAACAATACTGTGGAAAGGCGCGATGCCCGTCCCGGTGGCGATAAATATATACCTCTGATGTTCCGACCCGCTTTTCAAAGTGAAAAAACCATATGGCCCATGTACCTGCACTGGCTCGCCAATCCGCGGCAACCGCAATTGACGCGATACGGTTCCTTCGTCTATTTCCTTGACCAGAACCTCAAAGTAATCATCCCCAGCGCCTGAGTACACGGAGTACTCCCTCAGATCCACCATCGCCGGCAGCCCGAGGTGAAGGTGCTGGCCCGGATCAAACTCGATGCTGTTCCGCTCAAATTGCAGGACATATGTCGAATCGGTTACATCTATTATATCTAAGATTCTACTCTCCATTACCCGCAGATTACTCATACCTTACTTGAATAGTCAAATAAAATTGCAGTGATCCAAATCCTGTGGATTTAGATAATCCGAGGTCACGCAGTGCCGGGATGACCCGTTATTCAAAGTTTTTTCCAAAATTATGCGAATTCAACAGGATTCGGGCTATTATGTAACCGTAACCCGCTTTTCAAGACGCCTCGATCTGCGTACCTTATAGAAAGCACATCGTAAAACCCACTATTAGTGAAACTGGCAGGGAGTATTTCCTTGTAATATGGTGGTCTTTCGCATGGGCCGGATGTCAATACAGCAGTATTCAGAGGTACTCTAAAGTAAGATGGACAATCAAAGAAACACAAATGAACCCGGCAATACGCCGGATAAGCAACCCAAATTTCGCCTTACTATTGGTTCGATTATACTCATCGTAATCACTGCGGGTATTATCATTTCGCTGGCATATAACTATTTCTCGAGCTCGGCTCTCAGCACGACGATCAGCTATTCTGCGTTTAAGAACGAATTGATAGATAACAATATTTCTTCAATCACAGTGCAAGGCGAGAAAATTACCGGCAGCTTTCGGACTCCCCCCCTTTCGGCAAGCTCCGGCTCTAGTACGGGAAGCGCAGCGCTTGGTTTTACTACCTATCTGCCCTCCTATGGCGATCAGGAGCTTTCCCGCATCCTTGAGGAAACGGGTGTCCGGGTCTTCACCAAACCGATAAACCGATCTTCGGTTCTCAGCCTTATTCTGAATTTTCTCCCCTTCATTCTGCTCATTTTCATTTTCTATACTTTTTACAAAGGAAGTAGAAACCAGGGAAACAGTGTTTTCTCGGTCGGGCAGAATAAGGCCAAGCTCTATAAAAAAACCGACGAGAGCAAAACCTTCGCCGATGTGGCAGGTGTGGACGAAGCCAAGGATGAGCTCAATGAAATTGTTGAC
>JABGPX010000723.1 GCA_018644745.1 Spirochaetales bacterium | reverse complement strand
CTGCTGACTGAAAAGGAAATAGATACTGCCTTTACTGACGCGAAAAAGCATTTTTCGCAATTTGAGGATAATCTTGCACAGATTGAAATTAACCGGTTATTAGGGTCGAATGCTTCCGTTGAGGTAAAGGAACAGACCCGAGTAATTGAGTCTTATATCACCGAGCCGAATTTTACTACTTTGAAGGATTCCTTCGGTTTTGCGATTGTAGAAGCAGACCCATTTCTTTATGCAAACACTTACATCAACTGGAAAGGAAAATTGTCGAATTTGGCCATCAGTTCAGACCTAATCACATTTGATCTGCTGGTAGGTTATGAGACGAATGAGGTTTTGCTCGGAATTGTACCGGTCGTATTGGATTTCGCTGCCCTTCTAAACCAGGGAGAAGCGGTAGAAATACTTGGAAAAGTAAGCTTGAATGATTCAAACGGATTCTTTCTCCAATGTATTTCTATCCACAAATTAATTCCTGAAGGATAACTGATGAGAGGGGTCGTTCAGCGGGTAACCAACTGTGTCGTGAAAGTAGATAACATTATAACGGGCAGCATAAACGATGGATTATTGATTTACCTTGGTGTTTCAATCAACGACGCTGCAAAAGATGCTGTGTACCTGGCCGAAAAAGCGGTGAATTTGAGAATCTTCAAGGATACCACTGGCAAGATGAATCACTCGGTACTGGATCTAGATAAAGAAATTCTTGTTGTAAGTCAATTTACCCTCTATGCCGATACAAGAAAGGGCAGACGTCCTTCATACTCAGCCGCCGCACCGCCTGAAAAAGCAGAGGAATTGTACCGATTCTTTATCTCAGAGCTGAATATTCAGGGTTTTTCACCGGCAGAGGGGAAATTTGGTGCGATGATGGATGTAAGTTATACAAACTCGGGCCCCGTTACCATTCTTCTAGATTCTGAAAAGCAATTTTAGGATACATCAGCCCCTGCTATTTTCTACACCAGCGAACAGCGGTCGTTTCGATTGGTGCAAGTCCGCTTGACCGTAAAAATATACTCTAATATGATGAAGCAGAACTGGAATTCCGGCAGTAGCCGGTAGTGAGTGTGATATCTATCGCATAATCACTTTAATCGGGGGGAAATATGGCGAAAAAAACGGAGCCGAAGCCGACGGTAACTCAAACTACGATACCGGCGGAGAAAGAAAAAGCTATTGAAGCGGCTCAACTTCAGATAGAAAAGCAATTTGGGAAAGGATCCCTCATGAAACTCGGCTCTAAACCCGAGGATCTTGAAATGGAGGTTGTTCCCACCGGATCAATTCTGCTCGATGCGGCAATAGGAGTAGGGGGATATCCCAAAGGTCGTATAGTTGAGATTTACGGACCGGAGTCTTCGGGAAAAACAACCCTCGCACTTCATGCAATTGCCGAAGCTCAGAAGAAAGGGGGCATCGCGGCTTTCATCGATGCCGAACATGCCCTCGATCCAGTATACGCAAAAAACCTTGGTGTGAATATTGATGAACTCTGGGTCTCCCAGCCGGATAATGGCGAACAGGCTCTCGAGATTGCTGAGTCTCTTATCCGTTCAGGTGCGGTAGACGTAATAGTAATTGATTCGGTTGCGGCTCTTACACCGGCGGCGGAGATTGAAGGGGACATGGGGGACTCGCATATGGGGCTTCAAGCCCGTCTTATGAGTCAAGCGCTGCGTAAACTCAACGGCATTATTTCTAAATCAAAGGCAATTCTAATATTTATTAATCAGATTCGAATGAAAATTGGGGTAATGTTCGGAAACCCCGAAACCACTACCGGCGGAAACGCTCTCAAATTTTACGCGTCTCTTCGACTTGAGGTCCGAAAAATTGAAACTATTGCCAAGGGTGCAGAAGAAGCAACTGGAAATCTCGTTCGGGTAAAGGTATTGAAAAACAAAGTTGCCCCTCCTTACCGCAAAGTAGAAATGGAGATTGAGTTCGGCAAAGGTATATCTGCTGTGGGCAGCTTACTTGACGCAGCAACGAAATATGATCTGGTTCAGAAAAGCGGAAGCTGGTATTCGCGCGGAGAAGAGCGAATCGGTCAAGGTCGGGAAAATGCAAAACAATTTCTTGTGAATAACCCGGACATCGCTGATGTAGTTGAAAAGGAATTGCGGGCCATACTTTTCCCGACTGTCGCCGAAAAGAAAAAAGAAGCCATGAAAGTGGAAGCCGCTGCGGAAAAAGCAGACGAGCAGAAAGAACTTCTGTAGCTGTTACTGTAACCGTGATAGAGTCATATAGAGTATATCTTGGGGCCGGTTCTAATCTCGGTGATCGATTGGAGCACTTGATTCTTGCCGAAAAGCGGCTTGAATCAATTATCAGCGATATCTGCCGCTCCAGGATATATGAAACTTTGCCTCGTTACATGGTACATCAGCCGAGATTTCTTAATTGCGCATTTACCGGCACAACAACCGCAACAGCCGCCGAGTTGCTGAGAAGTATTCACGAGATTGAATCTGAAGCCGGCAGAAATAGAACCGTGGCTGGATGGATGGGGCCTCGCCCTATCGATATCGATATCTTACTGTACGGTAATCTCATTATTGCCCGACCGGAGCTGCAGATTCCCCATCCCAGAATGCATGAACGAAAATTTGTTCTCATCCCGCTGCTGAACCTGGATCCTCAGCTGGCAGACCCGGTAACGGGAAGCCGATATAGTGAATTTTTAGCAAGACTGCCGCCTCAGGGTATTTACTACCACACCCTTAAATCGTTATAGTCATTGCTGCGCTCATGGATCAACAGGAAACACAAAACCAACATCTTTTCAAAATCGGGGAGTTCGAAGGCCCTCTCGATCTTCTCCTCTTTTTGATCAGAAAATCTGAAGTAAATATTTATGATATCCCGATAGCTGATATTACTGAGCAGTATCTTGCATATATCGAGTATGCAACAAAGATAAATCTGGACAATATTACCGAATTCTACGGGTTGGCAGTAACCTTGCTTCACATAAAATCTCAAATGCTTCTCCCTGTGGAAGTTGATCTGGGTGAAGATTATGGTGATCCGCGGCTCGAGCTTGTGGAGAAACTCATCGATTATCAAAAATACAGGAAGATATCTGATCTGATAGCTGAAAAGGGCAGAGAAACTGAATGGCTTATCGAGCGGAAAAAAAAACAGCGGATATTACCATTTCCTGATGAAGAAGAATTTTGGAAAAAAATAGAGGTTTGGGATTTGCTCAAGACCTTCTCGAATCTTATGTCTACTCTTTCTTCTGAGCGGATTATAGATTTGTACGAGGAAGTTACGATTAACGAAAAACTTACCCTTATAAACGAAAATCTCGAACGAAAAGGCGAGTTTCTTTTTACCGATCTTATAACAAGAGCAGGTTCGCTCATGGATATTGTGTGTTCTTTTCTCGCAATTCTTGAAGCTGTGAAAAGAAAAACCATTGCCATTTTTCAAAACCGCATGTTTGGAGACATTCGCATTCGCCCTGCCAATGCGATTGAGGAGCCGGCATGAGCCTCGAACAGGAATCTGCAATTATTGAAGCGATTCTCTTTCTTGAATCCGATCCGGTGGATTTACAATCACTGGCAAAAATAAGCTCTCTTTCTCAGGACGCGGTACTCGCCGCTTTGGCGGTACTTCAGGAGCGATACAACTTGACCAATGCGGGTCTTGAGATCGACGAAATTGCCGGTGGATTTCTTCTTATCCCACGCCCGGATCTTTGGGAATCGTTAAAATCGCGTTATGGTAAGAAAAACGACGGTGTTTTGTCGCGGGCTGCGCTGGAGACGCTATCCGTAATCGCGTACTCTCAGCCGGTTACCCGCTCAGAAATCGAGAATATACGCGGTGTTTCTCCGGACGGAATGATTCGGCTTCTTCTCTCGAAAAGCTTGATAAAGCCTGTAGGAAAAAAAGACGTGCCGGGCCGGCCCACTACCTATGGTACCACCTCCGACTTTCTCAAGGTATTCCGATTATCCAGTATCGCAGATTTACCAAGACTTGATGAACTCAACGAGGAGCGTTTTCAACTTGGAGACTAAAGACGAACTTATACGTTTACAGCGTTATCTTGCTATGTGCGGGGTGGCATCAAGAAGGAACAGCGAGATCTTAATTCTAGACGGCCGTGTCGGGGTTAATGGATCGATTGTGCGCATTCTCGGCACAAAAGTCAGCATGAGCGATTCGGTTACTTGCGACGGAAAGAGGGTCCGACCCGAAAAACGCAAAGTATATATCGTCCTCAACAAACCGAGGGGATATCTTTGCTCGCTATCTGATCCCGAAGACCGCCCGCTTGCCATTGATCTTCTTTTTGGAAAATATAACGAGCGCCTTTACAACGTCGGCAGGCTGGATTTTAATACTTCCGGGCTCATAATTTTCACAAATGACGGCGATTTCGCCCGCGATGTTTCTCACCCGTCTTCAGAAATAGAAAAGCAATATGAGGTTGACAGCAGCGAGCCGATTGATGAGCAAATTCTCAATAACCTAAAAAAGGGGACATTGATCGACGGCATTCGATATAAAATTATAGACTACAAGATTACCGGTCCTCACCGAGTGAAGATCACTCTAGTTGAAGGGAAAAACCGGGAAATCCGCAAGATCTATGAGGCAAATAAGCTATATGTAAGAAAGATACATAGGACTAGAATTGGTCCGGTTCGAATAAGCAATTTGAAAATGGCTGCTCATCGAGACCTTACCCGACCTGAAATTGAGTGGTTTCGCAAGAAAGGCGGAAAAACAAGATGATTATCGCCATCGACGGCCCCGCAGGTGTAGGGAAGAGTACAGTTGCGCGGAAAATCGCCGAAGAACTCGACATGTTTTATCTCAATTCCGGCAACTTCTATAGGGCTATCACCTACGCGCACCTTCCTAATCTAAAAAACGGCGTCAACTCTATAGATTCTGTATCTCTTACTGCAACGGCGGCCGCGGCTGACATTACCCTTATTCAGGGAAGGATTCATCTCTCAGAAATGGATGTGGAAGATCTACTGCACTCAGATGCTGTAGATGCCTGGGTAGCGCAGGTATCCGCTGTGGTTCCGGTTCGGCATATCGTAAATGATATTGTTCGATTAGTAACCCAAGGATTGGACGCGGTAATCGAAGGAAGAGATATTGGGACAGTTGTGTTTCCTGATGCCGAATTGAAGGTGTATATGGATGCGGACGTCGATGTCAGGGCTAAAAGGCGATTTCAGCAGGGCACAAGCGGCAAATCGCTGGAAGAACTCAAGGCAAATATCACAATGCGGGACAAAATCGATAAAAACAAGGACGAGGGCAGCCTGGTACAAACAGCAGACGCCTTCTATTTGGATACATCACACTTGACCATAGAACAAGTTTGTGACAAAGTAGTACGGAAAATCCGCGAATCTAGAACACAATAATCCGGGAGTTACATGTTGGCAATGACGGCTAAAGAGGAGAATGGCGTCGAAGGTTTCGATCAATCCATTCTTCAAGAGCAGTATCTAAAAAACCTTGATCAAATCGAAGAAGGCCAACTCATCGAAGGAATTGTTATTCAAGTCGGTGATGAATTTGTCTTTGTCGATGTCGGTTACAAATCTGAAGGTAAAATTCCAAGAGAGGAGTTTCCTGAGGCTCCCGCGATCGGCGAATCAGTTCCTGTCGTCCTTGTTACTAAAGAAGGGAAGGGCGGCCAGGTTGTTGTTTCAAAAAAGCAGGCGGACGAGAAAGTCTTTTGGAAAAACTTACGCGTAGCCTTCGATGAAAACCTTCCTATTGAAGGAAAGTTCGCAAAAGCCATAAAAGGCGGTTTCGAAGTCGAAATCGGATACGATGTTCGGGCATTTTGCCCGTTGTCAAAAACTGATGTATTCAGGGTAAACGAACCCGAAGAATATGTCGGAATGAAAACCATGTTTATACTCGATCGCCTTTACAGCAACAATACAATAAAGATAGTTTTATCACGAAGAGCTTGGCTTGAAAAAGAAACCGCGGAAAAGCGTG
>JABGPX010000306.1 GCA_018644745.1 Spirochaetales bacterium | reverse complement strand
CTGGCAAACCAAGATCGGGAAAAGATCTCTGGGATCGGACGAGCGGCGATTTCCGCCCTGCAGGTTCATAGGGCGCTCATGGAGCACCCTATCGCCACCTCTGGCTTACTTGCAGAAAAGACGGGCATCACATCGGCTACGGCCAATAGAGCGCTCAGCCGCCTGGAACAACTCAGCATCGTAAAAGAGATCACCGCGCAGAAGCGTAACCGGCTGTTCAGCTATGCGAGCTATATCGAGATCATAGGTCGCGGTACAGAGTTACCGAGTGACTGAACACTATGAGGAAATAACGAATCTGGTCCGAAGCAGCGTGTACAATTCAAATATGGCCTTATCTTTGCCCGAAAGTCCTCCGTCTAGGACAACGTCATCGCGGTGCCCGTTCAGCCACCGAAGCAGTCGGATGGCGCCTTCCCGCTGATCGCCGGCGTCGTGAGCAATATTGATAAGATGAGTCATTTCATTTTTATCAAGGATTTTCCGCTGATTCCGGACGACAAGCACGAAGCTTTTACCCGATGGCGTTCGCTCAATTGCTACTATTCCAGTCTCGCTTTCCACTTTTGAGGGTCCGCTATTTAGACTTTTTTCTTTTCCCATATTGCACCCTATTAGAATGAGTATATGTCAAAAATGCTGCTTTATCATCTACCCAAATTCAGGCCGCGATAGGATTACGGCAAAGCTACCTTCAGTCCGCGTTGACCAACCGATGCCGAAAAGTGCCGCCGCCCGGGAGGGCGCCGCGGGGGCGTTTTGCTATGAAAAAATGGCAGCCTATGTGAAGAAATGGAGCCCACGCTTGACGTTACTAACGCCAAGCAGTATTATTGTTCATGTTGAATTCGTTTGCTTCTAAAGAGGCAGAAAGAGTCTGGTACGGTATTCGTTCGCGCTCGTTACCGGACGACATTCAGAGGATTGCGCGGCGGAAACTAAGAATGATAAACAACGCGCAGGACATAAACGATCTGAGAGTGCCGCCGGGAAACAGGCTGGTGGCGTAACGGCGATGCACATGACGTCGGAATTATCGATTATCATTGAGGTGCAAAATGGCAAAGAAAGACATAGAGAGACTGCCGAACATCCATCCTGGCGAAGTGCTCCTCGAAGAATTTCTCAAACCTTTCGGAATTAGCGCATACAAGCTCGCTCAGGACACGCGCGTCCCTCAGACAAGGATCTCGGAAGTTATCCATGGAAAACGTCGAATACCCGCCAATACGGCAATACGGCTCAGCAAGTATTTTGGAACATCTGCCGAATTCTGGATTGGGCTGCAAACTGACTACGATCTCGAGGAAAGCCGCCGATTAATTAAGTCTGATATAGATCTGATACCCGTTTTTCGGGCTTCTTAATTCGCCTTTTTCCCCTTGTTTTCCTGGACTCCCGCCTTTCGGTGACCATATAGGCTTCGGGACGATACGCAGTGCGTGCGACTGGGACGCCAACACCAAGAGCAAGTTCAACGATATTGTGGGAATCGCTCCCAAAGTGCATTGATACTGGCAAAAGTGTCACCAATAGTTGATTAGTACTTTGCCCCCAAACAGAAGCGTGCGTCCCATGCGGCAACGCCGAGGCGTTAGTCGCTCACGCCGGCTGGGCGCTCTCTCACTCGTTTCCTCTTGGAAACGGCACTACCTCACGAAAGGTACACCCAAATCTTTACAAATTTTTCGAGCAAGATGATCATTAATTTCTATGTGCCTTGGAACTGACGATCGCTTGTTTTGTTGCGAATTAAGCCACCAGGAATGGTTCCCACCTTCGCGAACGAGTTCGCAGCCATGCCCGCGTAGATGCTTGAGCAGGGCTGTTCTTTTCATACAATAAGGGCTTCTTCCGTATAGCCAGGAGCGGCAGCTTTGACAGCTTCTTCTCTGTTAAATTCTATCGCTTCCTTCAGGGTGATTCGTAAACTGGAGAGAAGCGCATCTTTGGTCGCTTCCTGACAATTCACCCCCGGAATTTCTTCAACCCACCCAATCCACCAATCTCCATCTTGCTTTGCAATTGCTGTATATGTATTTGCCATTCTTTCCTCTTTGCTTCCGCCGACAATTATGATATCACGCCCTGCAACTTCTGGTATAGCGCGTAAAGGTGACAAATACCGCTCAAAGGGCATGGTTCGCACGTGAACGGCCTACAAAGATTTTAGGAAGACTATCTAGCTGTAGGGGCTACACTTTTCATAGTATTTCATCCTAACAATGCGGGTCTGCGGCGCGAACCGCGATGACAACGCCCCACGCTTTTTCGTGCGCGTAAGAACGCCGGGCTCCCACGAAACAGATCAGTCCTTCCTGCCATAGACCTTGGACGCCTCTTCGGTGTTTGCCGGAAACCATTCGATAGGCTGGATGTGGACGCCAAATAGCAAATCACTTGGGCTGCCCTTCAGATCCCCAGGGCCAATGTGGGCACATGCCATATAATCAATCCCTTCCTCCGTAACGATTTCCGGAGTATGTCCTGATTGTTCCATGATGCGGTTGTCGACGGGATCCCCAAAATAAAAAGGGGTATCTGAGATGTAGAGAGACATGCGCCCGTAGTTATATCCGCATACCCACAGATAGTACAGACCGTCGCGAAGCAGCACGAAGGCGGACTCCGAATTCGTATAACCGGGAGGTGTGGTCATCGCTGTTCGCGCCGCCGACCAGTAGATCAAATCCTTGGAGGTCCGAACGCGGATGGCACCTTCCAGGCCGCCGTCACCGCCGGTCGCGGGTATGAGGGCGGAGTAATACATGAAGTAGCGTTGGTGTTGTTCGTCCCAGAAGATGCATGGATCCCGCACGGTGGGTGCCCGGAACACAACATTGCCCCGTTCCAGGCCCGGTGCGGCGTGCGGTACCCAGGCGCGCAGGTCCGGTGTCTTGGACACCATAAGGCGCAGCTCAAATTGAGTTCCCCAATCCCAAAGGTCGCGATCCTTCATGTATTTGTCGAGGGAGCCGCGAAGATGACTAAAGTAGAGAAACACCGTCTCATCGTCCTTCCTGATTGCGAATGGGGCCCACATGTGGACTGCTTCAGGATCGGTTTGAGAGGTGATCTTCGGCAGGTATTCGAAAGGCTCATGAAGCGACGCGCCCACGGCGTGAAAGAGGGTGTCAAGCGAGCCGTCCCTGCCCCCGCTGCCGATGCAGTGCCAGGTGCCCTCTCCATCCTTCACCAGCGTGAAATCATTGTGGAACTTTTCCCCGTGACCGACGATGCGAAGTGCGTCATCCCATGGTTTACTAGGACGCGGTATGAGAAGCGGCGCATCGGCGGTTTGTGATTTGCTGGACAACTCGGCAGTAGACATATTCCTGATCTCCTCATTCCTCATTGGAAAAGCTCTACTCTATCTTTTTTTTGTCTCAATATACTCTTCAATAGCTTCTTTCGTCGTCATCCAGTCCTTCCCGATTTTCACCGCTGCCAGTCTCCCCTTTCTGGCTAACAGAGATAAATATTCCTGAGAATACTCGCAATCCACGGCAGCTTCCCGAAGAGATATAAACATTTGATCTTCTGATAAATCCGGTTTTATACTATTAAGATACAGTATAAGGGACCTCTCAATTGCTCTGCCAATAAAATCATTAAACGGCTCACTATCTCCCATATTGCCCTGATTCAATATTCGATAATATCTTTTCCTATCCACTTTAAGTATAATAGCCGGAGGATATCCGTTTCTCATCAGAAACAAATTCATAATCAGTCTGGCGACCCTTCCATTTCCATCAACAAACGGATGAATCATCACAAATCTGTAGTGAAGCTCTGCTGCCATTTGCGGAGTATTCAGTTTATATTCATTACTCCGAAACCAAATAATAAAATTGCTCATCATTTTGGGAATTTTATTTGATTGAGGAGGAATATGACGCGCCCCAAGTATTCGCACATTGTGTTTTCTGTAGTTCCCGGCTTCCGGATCATCAATAGAAGAAAGTATTATCCGGTGTAATTCCCGAATAACCTCTTCAGATATGTTGATTTTCTTCTCTACAATTCTCCTAACGTATTCGATACCTTTTTTGTGATTTATAGCCTCGAAATGTTCATTTACAGTTTTGCCGCCTATGGTGATCCCTTCATTCAGTACAACTTCAGTTTCCTGCAGGCTAAGAGTATTCCCTTCTATGGCATTGGAATTGTATGTCCATGCAATTGTAAACTCTTTTTCTAGATTCCTGACTATGCTGGAAGAGAGAGGCCTGTTCCGGTCCAACTCCCTTTTTTTACCTTCAATGCTGTTCAGTAATTTCTCATTCATGTATCGGTATCCTTGATATTACATAGTAACGATACTAATGCAATTTCACCAGGAAGACAATCTGTTTAGAATTCCTTAACTGACGTAAAAGCGGGAATTATTTGCACCTGCTTCTCATGATCGATCGACTGAGACGTTCTACTTGTGATCGGCGCCGGCTGCAAATCCAGAATAACCGCCGCATCATCGGGCATGTCATAGAGAAACTCTTCGCCGTACCGCAATGTCGCAAGAACCTTTCTTTCGCGCGGATAAATTTCCTTAATTTGGTAGACCCCGTCCGGACTCTCATTCAATTGTATCCAGCGGTTCAAGGGGATCGATGCCCGAACGGCCGTGTTTTGATTGACTTTTTTATCGAAACCTCCGCGATAGAGAAATAGAAAACCACGATCTCCAATGATGTGGGCGCTGCCATCCAGCGGCGAATGGCCGGGGCTGTCAAACAGGTCGCGTTTTACCGTGAGATAGTCATGGTTCTTCGCAGCCCATGCACGCCATTTCATAAAGAAATCCCGATTCTCTTTTATCGTGAACCCTTCAAAGGCCTCGCCGATCATGCAATAACTCGCAATACTCAAGCCCGCTATTACGTTGAAGCGAAAACTCTTCGGATCCTTTCCGAAAAGATCGAGGGAGTTCTTATAGACGGGTCGGAAGCGATCGTTTTGCTGGTGCCAGCTCTGGAGACGATTCATGTCTGCGCCGTGGGTCTCAAAATAATGATATCCGGAATCCAGATGCCGCAAGGCCCAGGGTCCGCCGCGATGCAGACCGTAATACGACTCAATACAGACTTTCGGATGACGCTCCCGAAGTTTCTTCAGAAAGGTCATGATATTCTTCCATTCCTTGTAGCGGTTGTCACCAGGCAGATGCCCGTGGTTTTTGGCGTAACAGGGGTCTGGTCCGGCACCTTTCGGGCCGGGTCGGTAGTTGCCGACCTCCCAGAAACTCAACCAGCGGCCGTCAAATCCCCACCAACGGGGCTTGTATTTCGTAATTACGTGATCGAGGATCATAAACATATGATCCATATACTCATCACTGGCGGGGCAGGAAACCTTGTGACCAAAGAGATACTCGGTAACCTTCCCGTTTTCGTCGATGGAAGCCCACTCCGGATGTTGGCGAAAATAGATTCCGGGCAAAGAGAAACTGGAAACATGGACTCCGATCTTCCGTCCGTATTTATGAAATTCCTCCATGGCCGGCGGTAAGACAAACTCCGATGTAAATTCGTCGCCCATGAATTTATCAAGAAAAACGTTATTATGATCGGCATGTAAACCTTTGGAGATCTCTCCCGGCCCCGGCATGCCGGCGATCCCGCTGTCTTTAGGAAAGCCCAAGGGGCTGCTGCGCGTTCTATCAACATAAGGGGCGCTCAGTGGATGCACTCCACGCCCATACCAGGTGTGGGCGGTCATAATGTCATGGATGCCCACCTGCTTGAGCTGATCAAGAATCTGTGGGTTTACATCATAGAGCCTCGCCCACCAGCCGTTCTGCCATACCCAGTAACCCTCTTCGGGCAAGCTTAGATCATTGGGCAAAACATGCCGCATAAACTCCTTCATCGCCCAAACTTCGCCCCAGTCCAGCGTTTCCAGCGGAACATCCTCGACGGGATCCGGCATCTCTCCTTTGAAATGCTGGGTGAGCCCGGAGCTGAAGTTCACGAAAGTGAAACGCCCTCTCCCGGGATAAGGCCCCTGCGAAACGCGATGA
>JABGPX010000599.1 GCA_018644745.1 Spirochaetales bacterium | reverse complement strand
GAAAAAACAGCTTTTTCCTCTTAGATAAGAATATTCCGACACTCACCGAGCAAAAACCCAGTGCAACGAAAACAAAGTTGATGGATATAGCCATTTATTTCCTTTTCTCTATTCAAACGACACTGCTAACGACTTGCAGTAGGCCGCAAAGATTGAGACTGTATTTTTTTTTGATAGCTCATTGCCAAGACATCCCGGGGCCTTAGCTCTTTTTTTAGTGCCAGGCCCATCGTGATAATTGCTATCGAAGGTGACAGGCCGCCATGTGCCCGTCTCTCTTTGCTTCGAGCGGCGGTTCGGTGCTTTTGCAAATGTCTTCGGCATAAGGACAACGGGTGTGGAAGCGGCATCCCGGCGGAGGATTACTCGGGCTCGGTACGTCCCCGCGAATGATGTTTCGGTTTCTATTAAATTGGGGATCAGGTACCGGAACCGCCGCGAGAAGTGCATCCGTATACGGGTGAACGGGATTGTTGAAGAGATCGTCGGTAACCGCAAGCTCTACTATTTTTCCCAGATACATAACTGCCACCCGGTCTGAGATGTGCTTCACCACGCTTAAATCATGAGCGATAAAGAGATACGAGAGTTTTAGTCTCTCCTGCAGGTCTTCTAACAGGTTAATAATCTGTGCCTGGATAGAAACGTCAAGAGCGGATACCGGTTCGTCGCAGACGATGAGCCGGGGATCAAGCGCGATTGCCCGGGCAATACCGATTCGCTGTCGCTGCCCTCCGGAAAACTGGTGGGGATAGCGCCGCATATGTTCAGATTCCAAACCAACCACGCTGAGCAGTTCGGCGACTTTCTCTTGTCTATCTTGACCGCCGTTCATTCTGTGAATAGACAAACTCTCACCAATTATGTCGCCAACGGTCATTCTCGGATTGAGCGAGGCAAAGGGATCCTGAAAGATAATCTGCAGATCTCTTCTAAGAGGCCGCAATTCCCGCTTTTTTAGATCGTATAAGGGCCGGTCGTCGAAGAACACATTGCCCGATGTGGCGTTCAGAAGACGGAGCACAAGCCGCCCGGTTGTGGTTTTACCGCATCCGGACTCGCCGACAAGACCAAAGGTCTCTCCGGGACGAATATCAAAACTCACATCATCGACAGCTCGTACGTGACCAATCGTGGTCCTGAACATCCCCCCTCTGACGGGAAAGTGCTTTACGAGGTTTTCCACCTTGAGCAGCGGTTTTACTCCGCCAAACTCTTCGGCCAGCGTCTGTACAGAAGCAGCTGTCGGCTCATCGCTTACTCGTATCGAATCGCTTTCTTTATCAAAAAGCGAAGCCTTTTCGGGATCGTACATCCAGCATCGTGACTGACGATTGTTGTCGAGAGAAATCAGCGGCGGTTCCTGCGTCGAGCAGATGTCTCTGGCAAAACGGCATCTGGGGTGAAACTTGCAGCCGTCAGGCAGATCCAGCGGATCCGGAATTGAGCCTTCAACGGGGTGCAGCTTTCTTCCTCTATCGTCGGTCAATCTTGGAATTGATTCCTGCAGCTCGATTGTGTACGGGTGGTATGGGTTTCCAAAAATCCTCTTTACATCCGCGTATTCAACAACTTTCCCTGCGTAAAGAACAACGACGTTATCCGCCATTTCCGCGATAACCCCTAAATCGTGGGTTATTATCAATACCGCGGAGCCTGTCTCATCTTTCATGTTGCGCATGAGATCAAGTATCTGTGCCTGGATAGTAACATCAAGCGCCGTGGTCGGCTCGTCTGCTATCAACAATTTAGGATTACAGGACAGAGCCATTGCTATCATAGCCCGTTGACGCATTCCACCGGAGAGCTGGTGCGGAAACTCATGCACTCGAATCTCCGGTGAAGGGATTCCCACGAGTTTGAGCATTTCGACTGCTTTGTGCAGCGCGTCCCGCTTATTCATATTCTGATGCAGCTTGAGGGCTTCTGTGATCTGCGAACCAATGCTATGCACAGGATTGAGAGAAGTCATCGGCTCCTGAAAAATCATCGAGATTTCGTTTCCTCTGATCTTGCGCATCTCGATGTTCGACATTTTTAAAAGATCGTTTCCGTGGAACTCAATCTCACCCTCGACAATTTTCCCTGGTTTGTCGATAAGCCTCATTACCGAAAGGGAGGTTACGCTTTTTCCGCATCCCGACTCGCCTACCATACCCAGGGTTTCATTTTCGTGGACAACAAGATCGACACCATCTACCGCCCGGACCTCGCCGCTGTCAGTAAGAAAGTGAGTTTTCAGGTTGCTTATTTTTAGAAGTTCGTTACTCACTGTTTCATCCTTGGATCAAGGGCGTCGCGCAGGCCGTCACCTAAAAAATTAAAGGAAAGCATGACCAGAGCCAACGCTATTCCAGGGAAAAGAGCCAGATGCGGATGGCTCCGCATCGCTTTGAAGCCTTCCGCAATCATCATTCCCCAACTCGGAGTTGGAGGATCGACTCCTAAGCCTATAAAACTAAGAAAAGCCTCGGTACTTATATATCCGGGAATGGCAAGGGTAACCCGCACGAGCATCGGTCCGACGAGATTGGGCACCAGGTGCCGCACAACTATTCTCAGGTTTCTCGCGCCCAATGCCTGGGCTGCCTGAATAAACTCTGTCTCCCGAAGAGAAAGGGCCATACCGCGAGAGAGGCGGGCCATCCCAACCCACGATGTCAGGCTGATTCCTATCATAATAAAGAGCATTCCGCCCATTCTTTTGTCTAGAGCTGCAATAAATCGGACGAATGGATTCTGCAGCGCCTCTCCGGTGAATCCACTCTTGAATGTAACCATCAGGAGGATAATAAAGAGCAGGCCGGGGAACGCGTAAAGGACATCAACTATGCGCATCATGATGTTGTCTGTTTTCCCGCCTACAAAACCGGAAATAGTGCCATACAATATGCCTATGGTAAAAGCGAACAGAGCACCGAAGGTACCTACCATTAATGAAATTCTCGATCCATAGATGAGCCTGCTGAGCATATCCCTGCCCAGGAAATCGGCGCCGAGAAGGAAATCCTTTCCCGGAGGTGCATAGGTTTTATCAAAATCTCCGTCGCCATAATGATACGGCGCAATTACCGGCGCGAAGATGGCAGTAAGCGCCAGCAAAATAATAAATACTCCGCCTACAACTGCAATCTTGTTTTTTAAAAGTCTCCGGAATGCATCTCGCCAGAGACTGTCTTTTCTTATTTGTTTGTTCATGGATTATTTATTTACCGCTCTTCAATTCTGATTCTGGGATCAATCCAGGAGTAAGTGATATCGACTATCAAGTTGGCCGTAACGAGCAGTACAGCATAAACAAGAGTCATACCCATAATTACCGGGTAATCTCTGGAACTTACCGCATCTACGTAAAACCTGCCCATGCCGGGAATGGCAAATATCCGTTCGACAATCATGGAACCGGTAACAATTCCTGCAAGCATTGGTCCGAGCACCGTTACTACTGGGATCAGCGCATTTCGGAGAGCGTGCTTTATGGTAACCATTCTCTCTGAAACGCCCTTTGCGCGGGCGGTGCGAATATAATCTTCCCTAATAACCTGCAGCATGGATGCGCGAGTTAAACGCGCCAGGATTGCCGCGCCCCCGATCCCGAGAGTAATCATAGGAAGAATGGCTTGCTGCCACGATCCCCACCTGGCAACCGGCAGTATTCCCAACTGCAAGGCAAATATCCAGATAAGCAGAGGACCCATAGTCATGGCTGGAACGGAAACACCTGAAATGGCGAAGAACATGGCAAAGTAGTCAACCGCCGTGTTCTGTCGGAGTGCGGATACGATACCCAGCGGTACGCCGATCACCAGGGCCACAGACAAGCCAAGAAGCCCCAGCTTGAGGGATACCGGAAAGTTTCTCGCGATAATCGTGTTAACCGTGCGGTCGCGGTATTGATAAGAAGGACCAAGATCGCCTTTTAGGGCATTTATTACATAGTCCAGATACTGCTTCGGAACCGGATCGTCCAGACCGTAGTAAGCCGTGAGCCGTTCTACAATCGCCGGCGGCAGCGGTTTGTCCGTCTCCTGGTCGAACGGATTCCCGGGCACCGCGTGCATAAGTCCAAAGGAAATAATTGAAATAACGATAATAACCGGCACTGCCCACAGAATGCGTCGTACGATGAATCCGAACATGTAACCCCCCAAATACGAGAAAAAGGAAGCGGAAGCACGATGAGTGCTTCCGCATTCCTATAAGTAACAAATTGTCTAGTTTTCTACCGACCACAGCCACCAGTTTTGGTTAAAACTGGGAACATTGGGTCTGGTTACTCGCGGTTTTGTAACACGATTAACTGCGTACCAGTAAATCGGCATCGCGGCAGCGTATTCTTCGACAAGTATTTCTTCAGCCTGCTTATACATCGCAATCCGTTTCGAAGGATCGGTCTCAACAGCGGCAGCGTCGATAATTTCGTCGAACTCAGGTATGGTCAGAAGCCTGGAGTGGGAAGCGTCGCCGGTGACCGGCTTTGAGCGAAAAATTTCGCCGAGTACATTATGCGCATCGGGGAAGTCCATTCCCCAGCCGTTTCGCCAAACATTGAAAGCGCCAGCTGAGGCTGCGTCATTGTATCCGCCGCCTTCCCAGCCTTTCAGTTCTGCTGCAACGCCAAGGTTGTCCTTCCACATCTTCTGGATCGCCTGGGCAACATTCGCATTAATCTCGCTTGCGTTGTAACCGAGAGTTACAGTCGGCAAACCTTCGCCGTCGGGATATCCCGCGTCCTTAAGATATTTTCTCGCCTGATCGGGGTCGAAAGGGATACCAATTTCTTCAGCAACCGGTACACTTCCGAAAGAACCCGGAGGGGTCATAGTCGGAGCGGCTACCTGTCCGCCTCTGGTGATCTTATCGACGATCGTCTGCTTGTCGATGGCCGCGGCGAACGCTTTTCTTACGAGCACGTTGTCCATCGGCGCTTGGGAGGAATCAAAACCATACCAGTAGAGGACGAATCTCGGTCCATTATAGAACTCATCGCCCAGGACGGAATCTGCTTTTACTCGATCGATATCCTCGGGAGGAACGTCGACGCTATCAAGCTCGTCGTTCTCGTACATAGCCATCGCGGTAGAAGCTTCCGGTACCATCAGAAGAGTGATCTCATCGATGTCTACCTTAGCAGCATTATAGTAGCTTGGGTTCTTCGTCAAAACGATCTTGTCGTCCTGTACCCAGGTAGTAATCTTGTAAGGACCGTTGACTACTATGTTCTCCGGCTGGGTCCATTCAAGTCCGTATTTCTCTCGAGCTTCTTTGGGTACGGCGTGGCCGATTGAAGTGAGGGAAACCAGGAACCACGCGGCGGGCTGGTTTAATGTAATTTCGAGGGTGTATTCGCTGATCGCTTTAACGCCGAGGGTATCTACCGCCATATCGCCAGCATTTATCGCTGAAGCATTCTCAATAATGAAAATTCTCCAGGCCATGGGTGCTGCGGTTTCCGGATTTACGATGGACTGGAACGCATACTCGTAGTCCTTAGCTGTTACCGGTTCTCCGTTTGACCATTCCCAGCCCATTCTGATGTCAAATGTCCAGGTCTTGCCATCGGAAGATCCCTTCCAATCTGTTGCTCCAGCGGGAATAACTTTCCCATCCACGTAGTCGTAATCTACGAGCGGCACAAACATGTTGCCCTGAACGTCGTAGAGCCAGTTTGCGACGGGATCGATGATGCCCGGATCGCCAGACAGAGGAAGAGTGATTGTGCTTCCACCGGCTGAGGCGGCTTCTGAATCGCCACCGCCGAAAGCAAGTCCGAAAGTGGTTAGGCAGAAGATCAAAACAAATAGCGCCTTCACGTAACGTTTTGTGTTCATTGAACACCTCCTATATTTTTTGCGGGTCCGTACGGGCCCGACTATGCAGCAAGTTGCTGCGGAATTTATTGAAAACCACGGTCAATTGCGTAAATTTTCGGATAAATCAGTATAGGTCACTAAACATTACTTTGTCAACAACATAAAACATGATTGGAACTCCTTTGATACGGATGTACCAGATAACTGAGAGGAAA
>JABGPX010000290.1 GCA_018644745.1 Spirochaetales bacterium | reverse complement strand
CCGCCTCCGGCGGGTTCTGAGTTGGCTGAAGCAACCTCCAGGGAGACTGGCCGAATCAGCGTGAAAACTAACGGCTCTTCAGAACCCGGCATTTGCGCTAACCTGGTCGCGGATATGGGACCCGACGAGCTGCCGGCGGAATGTATAATTCTCAGCGCGCACCTGGATAGTTTTTGGAATGCCCCGGGGGCGTTTGATAATCTCACCGGCGTGGCAACCGTGTACGAGATAGGTCGTCTCCTATCGCCGTTTCGCAAACACTTCCGGCGCAGGCTCCGCGTCATCGCCTTTACCGCCGAGGAACTCGGCTTCCAGGGCAGCAAAGCCTATGTAGCCCGGCACGCCGAGGAGCTGGACGACGTGCGCCTGGTTGTTAATCTGGACTCCCTATTTCCAGCTACCGCACGCGGCATGGCGGTCATGTGGTCACCTGTAATGCGCGATTACATAAATAACGCATTTACCGGGGCGCGGCAGCTGGTGGATGTGAGGAATCTCTACTGCTGCTCGAGTGATTATCTGCCGTTCATGTTAGAAGGAGTACCGGCATGCAGACCCGCCGACTGGGAGGACTCTTTCCCGGCGGGATCACATACCCACGCGGACGACCTTGCTAACGTTCGGCCTGATTGGATACAGCTTAACGCCATAGTTTACGCTCATCTGCTGGCCCGGCTGTTGACTGACCCCAACCCTCTTCCCGCACGAAAGCTTAGCCCGGACGAGGTCAGCGAGCAAGTGCGGAAAAACGATGCGGTAGAGGGAGTGGGGTGGATGGGTTTTAATATAAAGGAAATGATATGCCGACAAGAGTAACGATAACTGATGAACGGATTTTGCATGTGGATGGAAAGCCCTCCTTTCTCATTGGTGCCCGCCATATGCCGGTCGGCGGAACACCTGAACTCCTGCATGAGGCCGGCTTCAACGCATGCAGATTCGCGGTCTTCGGTAGTGAGAGCTCAGAGTCCGAGGAAATCCCGCCTTTGCCCGAGGGCATGCGCTTCTGGGCCTACCTTTACGACCGTGCGGATTTCACCAAGTCGCCGGAGTATGAAGGACAATTACGGGAGGCGATAGCGATACTGCGGGACCATCCGAACCTGCTCTGCTACGAGAGCTATAATGAACCTACCATGCTCTACCACAGCGACCGGCAGAAAACACAGCCCGAGGACCTTGCCAGGGGCACGGCCTGCCTTCGCGAATTGGATTCTAACCACCCAATCTGGCTGGCCCACAGCTGCATGAACACCGTGGAGACCCTGAAGTCTTTCAATAATTGCCTGGATATTGTCGGGTGTAATCCTTATCCGGTCATTGCTTCCGGTACGCGTGCCCACATTGGCGTGCGGACCGACGGCAAGACGGTCGATTGTATTGATCAGTCGATACACGCTGTCGGCAAGTATACCGACAAAATGAACGCGGTGGCCGCCAGCGGCCCGGTGTGGATGCTTATCCAGGCAATGGCCAACGAGCATTGGTTCAATCCCACGCACAACCCCGAGTTTTCGGGCCAAAGCGTAGATGAATCGAAGGTGATCTATCCGACATTCGATCAAATGCGTTTCATGGCGTATGATGCCATTGTCTCCGGTGCCACGGGCCTGGCTTTTGCCATGCACAAGACGCCTGCCTCCGGGGCGATCTGGGCGGATACAAAACAGCTCGTTGCGGAACTCAGCTTACTTCAAAACGCCCTGTGTTCTCCTCAAGTCACCGGTCGTGTAGAGGTCTCCTACACCGATCTGGGATTCACCATTTGGGACGGAGTGCGGATACTCGCCCGGTGTTGCCATGACGGAGTGTATTTGTTCGCGGCGAATACCGCGTTTGACCCGGCGCACGTGTCAATCCGGCTGCCGGTAAATGTCGGCAGCGTAGCCGATGTAATCGGCGAAGATCGCACGATTGGCGTAGTGCAAAACACGATTGAAGATCAATTTGAGCCGTACGGCGTCCATGTCTATCGGCTGCTGTGAGAGGAAAACTGGACCCGGAATGCCAGGATAGAGGAGCAGAATTTATGTCACAATGGAAGAGCGTGTTGGAACTTGATAGTAAACGGGAAGTAACTTCCGGCAGTACAGCATCTCTTTGCCGGGCTGTGGAGGCCGGAGCGGACCTACGTATTTATACGGAATTTCGCCACAATGAGCACATCGATCCTGCATCTGATGATACTGATCTTATTGAGGAAGTTTCCGAGTTCCGCGAAACCTGCCTGCTCGAAAAAGAGTGGGCTGCAGGTTTTATGACCTTGAGGCAGCCTGTCGATTTACCTGATGGTTTCGGACCAAGGTCTTCGATGTCATTTTTTCTTTACAATCAAAATGGACAGCAGGCTATAGCAAGGCCTTTCCTTGATGGAAAGCCTGCAGCAGGAGGGAAAGGATCATCGCCTGTCGAGCCCCATGAGGATATGCCAAAGTATCATGAACTATCGGCATGGGATGTTGAAACAAACGCGCCGAGCAGCAATTTTATATATGATTTTGAACGATTTAAGTATTGTGTCTGCGATAACTGGCGGGAAATATATGACCACGACGCTCTCGGACGGCGGATATCCGGTTCGCTCGAGGATTTGCACGACGCGTTCCGCGATGGATGCGAAGTAAAGGCGGGAATATCCGGATTTTTTCATGATTTGGGCGAAACGCAGCAGGAAATGACACACGAGGTCTTTATACAGACGGGGTGGGGATACTACTATACGGAGAAGAAGCTCTTTATTGCGGAAACCCATCCGCTGGTGAAGGTGCAGGCGGCGATTCCGCTCGAATACGAGAGCGGCAAATGGGCCTTTGGCTGGGTGGTGCTGCGAACCGACGGGAAATGCAAAGAGCGCATATATGATCCGTATACCTTGAAATTCACCGATACAGATCGGCAGCTGGGTATTCGGTGGTTTGTCAGATAGAGGAATTGGAGGAAACATGGCTGAAAAAACGATGAGTTCCAGAGAGCGTATTAAAGCGGCGATAAATTTCCAGGAGCCGGATCAGCTGCCGTGTAACGAAAGCCTTTGGCCTGATACGCTGGACCTGTGGCGAACCCAGGGTATGCCTAAAGACATAACACCGGAGGATTACTTTGGTTGGGATATCTGCGCTATGAATCTCGACTGTTCTCCCCGTTTTGAGCAGAAAATTTTGAGTAAAGATGACCCTTTTTACACCTATACCGACCGGTGGGGTTATACAGCAACCAAGAAACTCGGAAAGGCCGGCTCGGTGCACTTTTTTGATCATAAAACCGCAGATCGTGAAACCTGGGACTCTTTTAAACATCGGTGGCAGCTGTCTGAAGATCCGAATGAGCCTGCAAGAATCGACAGCGCTTCATATTTCGAGCATTTTGCTCCTTATCCGACATGGAGCCAGGCCGCGGAGCAGTTCAAAGAGCTGTATGCCGCTGGTAGATATATGCTTTTTGCGGTATATGGTCCCTGGGAGGCCAATTGGCGGCATTGCGGTTATGAGCAGCAGCTCATGAATACTGCCCTAGATCCTGAGTGGGTTCAGGAGATGGCGGAATACCATATGAATCTCGCAATCGATGTCATGCGCAGAGGGCTCGACGAAGGCATGAAACCTGATGGATTCTTCATGGTTGAAGACTTGGCAGAGACAAAAGGTATGCTTTTTTCACCTGATTCATGGCGGACTATATTCAAACCTTCAGTAGTTAAACTTGGAAATTTCCTCGCGGAGAACGGCATTGATTTCTGGATGCATTGCTGCGGAAACGCCGATGCTGTTTTTCCCGATCTTATAGATGCGGGTGTACGGGTCATGAATCCGCTGCAGGCTACCGCCGGCCTCGATGTCGTGGAATTGAGGGAGAAATACGGCACAAATCTGGCATTTTACGGAAATATCTCAGCGGTTTCCTTATCCGGTCCCAGAGAAGTTCTTGAAAAAGAGATAAAGAGAAAGGTCGCGGTTGCACGAACAGGCGGCTATATTTTTCACTCAGATCACTCTGTTCCCTATGAAGTAGACTTCGCCCGGTATGAATGGGCGCTGCGCACTGCTCGCGAGAGCTTTTCAGGCAAGGGTTAGAGCCGGGATACCAATTCGGCGGCTGTTCTTGCATTCCTATTCGATGTTTGCTATTCTAAATACAGCTGGACCGTCGCGTTTTCGCGGCTTTCCGGTCGATGGTCAGTGAACCATCATATTTTATTCACATTTCCAAAAAGGAGAGCGAGATGAAGAATCTAAAAAGATTCGCGATTATCTGTGTAATGTTCGCCCTTGCCGTAAGCCTGTGGGCCGGCGGTGGTGATGAGCAATCCACGACAACGAGCGGTGCTGGTGACGGCGGTATGGTCAACAGTAATCCGATGTCGGACTTAAGGGTACGCCAGGCAATTGCATACGCGATTGATATGGATACCATTGCCGAAAGTATTCTCGAAGGTATGGCAGTTGTTGCCGACAGCATTATTCCTAACGGTTCCATGAAAAAACCCGGACTCGAACCCTATGCATATGACCCGGACAAAGCCAGGGAATTGCTGAAGGCCGCGAACTGGGACTCCAGTATAGATCTGGAAATGATCTACTACTACGGCGATCAGCAGACGGTAGATCTCATGACAGCCATTCAGGCCTATCTTGCGGATGTCGGCATCAAGATGCATTTTCGTCAGACCACCGACACAGCAACCGAATTAAGTTTGAAACCTGATGATCTGGTTAACGGCCCCGCGGCTGTTCACTTCGACCTCGCCTACGGCGCCCACGCGGCGTTGGCACTGCAGGCCTACTACAATGGTTATGCAACCGGAATGTCTCACACTCCGATCGTCCCGGAAGTTGTAGACCTGGTTGCGGCAATCAACGCTTCACCCGACCCGGAAAAGCAGAAGCCCGCCTTTTTCGAGATTGAACAGTATTTCACCGACAATCTACCCACGCTGCCGCTCTACTATCAGCCTATGTTTATCTTCGAGAGCAAAAGGGTTAACCGAAACGGAGGATTGTACGGCAATCCTCAGTACAATTACGACTGGGGTATTGTAAACTGGACCGTCGAGCCCGATTCCAACGGCAAAAAGATTCTCAATTCCAACGCCGGACCTATCGAAAAATTCGAGGATCCCTGGGCCAACCCGGGCATCCGTGTCTACACCAAGGTCCTTTTCGACCGTCTTCTCACCGCTGACGGTTCTCTCGTCCCGACCCGCGGTCTTATGGCCAAAGATTACAATCTGAGCGCTGATGGACTGACTCTTGATATTACTCTAAAAAACGGACTCACCTGGCATGACGGATCGGCGCTTACCGTCGATGACATAACGTTCAGTATTGAACTGGCTCTTCATGTCCCTACCCTTGACACATTAATCCATAACACCTTCCTCTCCCTCGAGGGAGCGCAGGACTTTGTGGATGGCAAGGCCAGCGGAATTTCCGGCATTACTACCAGCGGTAACAGCATTACCTTCAAACTCGCTACAGTGGACCCCAACGTACTGCTTGCGTTTACCCAGTTTGCCATACTTCCCGAGAAGTACTTAGGTGGAATTGATCCTCTGAAGTTCGGGACGAACGCGTTTTGGCAGATGCCCATCGGCTCCGGTCCTTTTAAGGTTGGCGAAGTAAAGATGAACGACTACGTTCAGATGGTGCCTTTTGAAGACTACCACGGCGGAGTTGCCAAAATCGATCAGATAGTATGTTACCCCACCTTCGATAGCGACCCCAATATGGTTAAGAACGCCGGCGCCGGTAGACTTGACTACGCATTCGGCAAGAACACGGCCGAAGTTAGTGCGATATTGGAAATGGACCACATGCGGGTTACTACTGTTGATGTTCCTTACACAAGGATGATCTGGTTCCAGAAATACCCCAAACCATAGATATAAATTACTCGATCATCACAACCAGTGTATGATGGGATTGCGGCGCCGCCGCCGCAATCCCATTTTTATTTTCTTCATCTAAGGAGAGCCGCTGCATGTTGACCTATACCATTAGAAGGTTACTCATACTAATTCCCATGCTGCTTTT
>JABGPX010000234.1 GCA_018644745.1 Spirochaetales bacterium | reverse complement strand
ATGCCCCGAATCAGCACATCGTTGGGCCACTTCAGCTGGCAAGGTAATCCGGTAACCGCTTCAACCAGCCGAAGCAAACCAAGTCCGGCGAGAAGCGGAAGCATGCTTGCAGGATGGATTAGGCTCGAACTATCGAGATACAACGTAAAAAGCAGTCCTTCGCCCGGAGCGCTCAACCAGCGTCGCTCGGCGAATCGGCCTCGACCGCCGGTTTGATAGTCAGTTAGAACGACAGTACCGAAGGGATAACCTTGTTCGGCCAGATCCGCCGCCGCGGCCATAGTTGAATCCGTCTCTTCCGTATGCATAATTGGGGCGTTGTTAAACGGATTCCGAATATTGAGCTCTTTCATCATAATTCTTTTAGTATTCACGATATAAAACCTATTGCCAAGAGATGCCGAATAATGTATGTTTATGCATAGAAAGGGTATAAATATACAAAGGACTTCTGATGAAGGATAAACAGGCGCGTCACCAAGTTATAAAACATCATATCAGAAATAGCCATGTGTCCAGCCAGGATGATCTTCTCGCATACATGCATGAGCAGGGCTTTGATATAACCCAAGCTACTCTCTCGAGGGACTTGAAATCACTACGGCTTGCAAAGGTATACGACGGAATATCAGGCTACTATTATTCTATACCAAGTGAAGAGCAGGTGAAGGAAACCTTCAGGTTGTATTCTCAGGACCTGATGCGCGGCTGGCTCTCTATTCAATTCTCAGGTAATTTGGGCGTTGTAAAAACCATGCCGGGACATGCGAATAGCGTGGCCGTCGCGCTGGATAATCTGGAAATTCATGGGCTGCTCGGTACGGTTGCCGGTGACGACACTATCCTGCTTGTCCTCGAAGAAGATACTTCAAAAGATGATCTGCAGGCGGAACTTGAAAAAAAGGTGCCTGAAATCGGCGAACAACCATGACAAAACCATATATCTGCATAAAAATCGGCGGCCGGGCGGCGTCGGTAGAATCGGCGCTTACGAACCTGATCGGCGAATTAAAAAAGATGAAAGACCAGTACCAATTTATACTCATACACGGTGGGGGTGCGGAAGTTAGCCGGATTTCTAAGATATTCGGTCTCGAGCCGGCGTTTGAAAATGGCGTGCGGCTGACGACTCCCGAGGAGATGAATATTGCCGATATGGTGTTAAGCGGATTGATCAATAAAGGGCTGGTCAGATCGTTATTCGCACAAGGGATTCGGGCTGTCGGATTAAGCGGTTCCGACGGAGGAATTCTGATTGGAGAGGCCATTAGCTTGGATAGTAGAACCGGCAAGAGCACACAGGTAAATGCAGGTGTCCTTCGGCTTCTGCTCGATGATAATATTATGCCGGTATTTTCCTCCACAGCCATGGATGCCGAGGGTAAGGGGCTGAATATAAACGCGGATGAAGCGGCTTTCGCTATTTCTACCGCACTGCCGGCGCAGACTTTGGTGTTTATCTCGGATATCCCGGGTGTACTGCGCAACGACGCTGTCATCGAAAATCTGAGCAGGGAAGATATCGACGAGGCAATCGCAAGCGAGGTAATTACCGGCGGGATGATACCAAAAGTGCGGTCTTCGGCAGACGCACTGGAAAAAGGAATCGGGAGCGTAATAATCGGCGGATATGAAAAAGAAGGAGATCTGCATGCGCTCCTGGCTGGACAAAAGGGAACAAGAATAACAAAGGAGACGACCCACACATGAGTAATTCACCAACAAATGGCAACGCGAAGACGGAAGCCCATCCCTTCCCGAACTGTTTCTCAGCTGAGATGCTGGTTTTAGAGAAAGGGAGCGGAGTTTATATCGAGGATATCGCCGGCAAAACCTATTTGGATTTCGGATCCGGAATATCGGTAAATGCTCTCGGCTACGGAAGAACAGATCTGGCCGACGCAGCCTCCGAACAGATGGCCAAACTGATACATATATCAAATCTATATGCCACTCCGCCATCAATCGATCTTGGTAACCGACTTTTAAAACTGGGCAATTTCAGCGCGGTTCAATTCGGCAACAGCGGCTCGGAAGCAAATGAAGCAGCGATAAAGTTCTCCCGACTGTACAGCCTGCGCAAGAAGGGAGAAGGTAATCATAGGCTACTCTGCTTCAACAACGCATTCCACGGCAGAACGATGGGCGCGCTCTCCTGTACGCCAACTGCGAAATATCAGGAGCCCTTTGCTCCGCTCGTGCCGGGGGTGAGCGTATGTGATTTCAATGATTCGAAGCAGGTTGAAGAACTACTCGATGAAACCTTTGCGGCTGTACTCGTGGAAGTGGTCCAGGGCGAAGGCGGTATGAATGTTATGACGCCGGAGTTCGTCGAGACATTGAATACCTTGTGCCGAAAGTATGACATTATGCTCATCGCCGACGAGGTACAAACCGGCCTAGGGCGCTGCGGCAAAGCTCTTGCTAGCGATGCTGTCGGGCTTGTGCCCGATATTGTAACAATAGCAAAACCTCTCGCGGGGGGGCTGCCTCTTTCCGCAACGTTGATTCCCGCCAAGATAGACAAGGAACTCATTCCCGGACATCACGGCACTACTTTCGGCGGTGGTCCGGTAACCACGGCGGTTGCCGGAAAGGTGCTGGATGTTGTTCTTGATGAAGCTTTTTTAGCCGAGTTGGAGGAAAACGCAGCATACCTCGAATCTCGTCTCCAGGAAATAGCACAGAAAAATCCAGGAATCACAGGCGTTAAAGGCTTGGGTATGTTAAAGGGATTGGAGATCGATCCGGCTCGGGCGGACAAACTGCCGGAAATAATGGCTGCTCTCCAGGCCGATGGTCTGCTTATACTGAGATCTGGGGTATCGGTTTTACGCATAGCCCCTCCCCTAGTTATAAGCAAAGAGGAATTGAAAAAAGGTCTATCAATGATAGAAGAAACATGTTTGAAAATATTGGCATAAAACAACTTAAGGAGATTACCAGATGAGCGAAAAAACGATCAAGAAAATAGTACTTGCATATTCGGGCGGACTCGATACATCGATCATTATCCCATGGCTGAAGGAACACTATCCTGGCGCCGAGATCGTGGGAATGTGTACGAATGTCGGGCAGGATGAAGACTGGGACAACATGGAGAGCAAAGCTCTTGCATCCGGCGCAAGCAAATTATATATCCGTGACGTCCGGGAGGAGTTTGCCAGAGATTTTCTGTTTCCGATGCTTCGAGCCGGAGCGATCTATGAAGGCAAATACCTCCTTGGCACATCAATCGCAAGACCGCTGCAGGCCAAACACCAGGTGGATGTTGCGCTTGCCGAAGGAGCGGACGCCGTCGCCCATGGCTGCACGGGCAAGGGCAATGATCAGGTACGTTTCGAGCTGGCCTATAAGGCCCTTGGTCCGCATCTTCAGGTTATCGCGCCATGGCGGGTATGGGACATACATTCACGGGAAGATGCGATCGACTACGCAAAACAGCACGATATCAACCTGGGCAATATCTCAAAGAAAAATATCTATTCACGGGACTGGAATATCTGGCACATGAGCCATGAAGGCGGAGATCTTGAAGATCCATGGAATAGGCCCCAGGAGCAGATGTTCCAACTGACAAAATCTCCTCAAGAAGCGCCTGACAAAGAAACAGAATTGAACCTGGATTTTGAGCAGGGAACTCCAGTCGGACTGGACGGCGTACGGCTTCCGCCCTTGGAAATCCTCGAAAGACTCAACACGATGGGCGCGGCGAACGGAATCGGCAGATCTGATTTAGTGGAAACCAGGGTGGTTGGGATGAAAAGCCGAGGAGTATACGAAACTCCGGCGGGGACGATTCTAACGAAAGCCCTTCACGAACTTGAGATGATTACTCTCGACGCGGAAACCCTGAGCTACAAAACCATGATGGGAGTTCGCTACGGCGAGATGGTATACTCGGGCAAATGGTTTACCACTCTGAGAGAATCAATCGATGCCTTTATGAATACCGCGTGCACACATATCACCGGGTCTGTCCGGCTTGTTCTCTATAAAGGCAATATCATCGTGGCCGGTAGGAAATCTCCCTATTCACTTTACCTGGAGGATCTGGCCTCCTTTGGTGAAAGCTCCTACGATCATCAGGACGCAACCGGATTTATCAAGCTTTACGGCCTATCGACCGGCGTATCGGCAATGGTTCATAAAGATATCCGAAGTGAGAACGGCCAGGCTCCTGAAATGAAGGGCACCGCGGCAACCTATCACGACAAGTAAGGAAAAATTATGGGGAACCTCGAATTCAAGAATCTTGATGAAACTCAAGCGTACGCCAATCTCGCGGAGAACTCAAAAGAACTCGATTTGGATGAGCTGCTTGATCCGCAGCGCATCGACAATTATTCAATATCAGTGGGCGGCGGTTTGATTTTCAACTACGGAGCACGAGCGGTGGATGGTCAAACCATCGGGCTGCTGACGGATTTGGCGCGGGAGCAGCAGGTTATTGAAAAGTACCAGGCTCTGGCGTCCGGCGCTGTGATGAATACCGGTGAGGGACGAATGGTGCTCCATCATCTTACAAGAGGACAGATTGGTGAGCCGGTTCTCAGCAATGGGAAAAATCTCAGAAAGTTTTACATCGAGCAGAGAAATAGGTTTTCGGAATTCGCGGAAGAAGTCCACGGCGGTAGAATAACGGGTTCTACCGGGAAACCCTTCGATACGGTAGTACAAATTGGAATAGGCGGATCTGACCTCGGACCGAGAGCCCTCTATCTCGCTCTGAAGAACCTTGCGATTGAGCAGGGAAATGAAAAAATGAGGGCCCTGTTTATCTCAAATGTCGATCCGGATGATGCAAATTCGGTGCTTTCCAGGATTGATCTGGAGAAAACGCTTTTTATTCTGGTATCGAAAAGCGGCACGACACAGGAAACCCTCACCAATAGAGATATGGTGTACGCAAAAATGCGAAAAAGCGGCATATCCGGACTTGAACCGGAAAGTCATTTTGTCGCGGTTACTAGTGAATCCAGCCCCCTCGCGCATGACAAAAACCTTCTCGATTCATTTTTCATAGACGACTATATCGGCGGACGATACTCATCGACAAGCGCGGTAGGCGGCGTGGTGCTTTCTCTCGCATTCGGGCCGGACTATTTCGGTAAAATACTCGAGGGGGCACATGAGGCAGATTTTCTTGCCCTCGAGGAGAATCCCAGGACGAACGCCGGATTGATGGATGCGCTTATTGGTTTATATGAGAGGAATATTGTCGGTATCCCATGTACCGCGATTCTGCCCTATAGTCAGGCCCTTGAGCGTTTTCCCGCTCATCTTCAGCAGCTTGATATGGAGAGCAATGGAAAAAGCGTCAGCAGAGACAATCAACCTGTATCCTACTCCACCGGTCCGGTGCTTTTCGGCGAACCGGGCACCAACGGACAACATTCATTCTATCAGTTGCTCCATCAGGGAACCGATAAGTTCAGCTTGCAGTTCATCGGCTTTCTTAAAGCGCAGACCGGTTTTGATATCATCGCTGACGGCTCGACGAGTCAGAAAAAACTGCAGGCAAACCTGGCAGCGCAGATAGCGGCGTTTGCCCTCGGGAAGTCGGATACCAATAAAAGTAAGAATTTTTCAGGGAATAGGTTTTCAAGTTTAATCTATGGTCAGCGGCTTACTCCTCGATCTCTTGGTGCGCTGCTGGCTCATTATGAAAACAAGGTAATGTTTCAGGGCTTCCTGTGGAACCTGAACTCTTTCGACCAGGAGGGAGTTCAGCTCGGGAAAGTTCTGGCGAAACAGGTTTTGACAGGCAAAATGGAAGACCCGGTGCTCGCGAAATACGCAGCCATTCTAGGAATAATTTAGACCGCCGTCTAACCTCTCCTTGAAACAATCTTCTTCACAAAAAGAGTGTACACAAAGGTAACTCCGAGAAAGATACTCATGGACAGAAACACGTGCATGGTTGAATAGCGGATAGAAAGCGCACTGCCCACCAGCGGCGCGGCAAACCAGCCGATGCTGGGAACCATGGTCTGAATCCCAAACAGTACCCCGCGCCTCGCGGCGGGGGTTTTCTC
>JABGPX010000295.1 GCA_018644745.1 Spirochaetales bacterium | reverse complement strand
GCCGCATACTGCAGCCCTAGAGTACCGTTCCAGGATTGGTAGCTTAATCCGGTGCCGGATATCTCCCCATATTGGAAACCCAGCGCTTCGGGAAACTCTTCATACGCAGGGACCGTACCATCCTCGGTGCCCATCGAGGATAAGGCCGCTGTCACTAGAAAAAAAGCTATATAGATAAACAAGGTTTTTTTCACAATCAACTCCTCACATAGTGTTTGCCTTAATAACGATAAGGGAAAAAAGCATCCAGGACAAGCAGCCATCTGTACAATTCCCTCGCAATAGACAGCAAGGAAATCATCGAGTAAAGTCCTGATATATTATGAATGTATTAATTACTGGCGGTGCGGGTTTTCTGGGAATTAACCTAATCAGGTATCTCCAAAAACAAGGCATTACAGCCGTTCGATCGCTCGACAAGGCGGATTTTGATTACCCCGAACGAGATTCTATTGATATCGTCCATGGGGATATAAGGGACGCCGTATTCGTGGAGAAGGCGATGGACGGCATCGACATTGTTGTTCATTGCGCGGCGGCGCTGCCCCTCTATTCTAAGACGGACATTTTCTCAACAGATGTAGATGGTACCAAACTATTGATAGCAGCCGCTCTGCGAAACAATGTGCAAAGGTTCATTCATATCTCTTCCACCGCGGTATACGGCATCCCGGATCACCATCCGCTCTTTGAAGATGATGCGATGATTGGAGTTGGTGATTATGGTAAGGCGAAAATCGAAGCGGAGGAGGTGTGCCTTACATACCGCGATCGCGGACTCTGTGTTCCCATTCTCAGGCCAAAGTCTTTTGTAGGTCCCGAACGCCTAGGCATTTTCGCACTGCTGTACGACTGGGCCAAAGATGGAAAGAATTTTCCCGTGATAGGGAGCGGCTCAAACCGCTACCAGCTCCTCGATGTCGAAGATCTGTGCGCCTCAATTTACCTTTGCGCCACTATAGACAGCGAGAAAGCCAATGACACTTTCAATATAGGCGCGAAGGAATTTCAAACAATGAAAGAGGATTTCCAATCGGTTCTCGATAAGGCAGGTTTCGGCCGAAGGATTGTTTCCTTTCCCTCCTGGCTTGTTATCCCGGTATTGAAATTCCTGGAAATGCTCAAACTGTCTCCGGTGTATGAATGGATATATGGAACCGCATCTAAAGACTCATTTGTGTCGGTGGAAAAAGCGGAGAGGATACTGGGCTTCCAGCCTCAATATTCAAACCGGCAGGCCTTAATCAGGAACTATCGCTGGTACATGGAAAACCTCGCCGCGTTTGAAGGTGCCAGCGGAGTATCCCATAGGGTCCCCTGGCGGAGCGGAATATTCAGTATCGTGAAAAGTTTTTTTTAGCAGGTGCGCATATTGATGAAAAAGTACATTGAGCTCTTCCGGCTCAAACAATGGCTGAAAAACATCTTCGTACTTCCTCCTCTCATTTTCTCACTCAACCTTTTGCATGGAGACCTGCTCCTGAGGTCGCTGGGAGCCCTCCTCTCATTCTGTTTTATCTCCTCTTCGGTGTACATTTTGAATGATCTTGCGGACAGGGAGAAGGACAAACTACATCCCAAAAAAAAAGAACGCCCTATCGCGCGAGGCGCAGTATCAGTTCCCGCGGCCTTGACCATCTCCGCGGCGTCGCTACTTACATCGCTGACAATCGCACTGCAAATCAACTTCCTTACGCTGGCGATTATTAGTACATATTTCCTGATGAACCTGCTGTATTCATTTATGTTAAAGCGGATCGTAATCGCCGATGTGGTTACCATCGCGGTAGGATTCCTGCTGCGGGTCGCGGCAGGCGGCGCCGCGGTGGATGTGGTGCTCTCGCGATGGCTGCTCCTGTCTACATTTTTTATCGCCCTCTTTTTGGGCTTCGGCAAGAGGAAATCAGAGATGTGGTCGGTTTCGGAAGATGAGGGACTGAGACGAGTTATGAATCAGTACGGGGAGCAGCTGCTGAACGGCCTGATAATCGCAACGCTTACCCTTACTTTAATTACTTACGCACTGTATGTCGGTGATGAAAGGACTATTGAAAAACTTGGCACCGATCGACTCATTATTACGGTGCCCCTTGTGGCCTTCGGCCTTTTCCGATACCTCTACCTGCTCTTTCAAGAGCACGAAGGCAGCGATCCCGGAGAACTCATCCTGCGGGATAAACCAATAATTTTTACCGTACTGGCATGGGGAATTATAACCCTGATAGTTCTCTACATTGATACGATTCGAGTATAACTTTGAAAAAAACCATGACCCTTGTAACTCGGTATATTCTCTTCGCAGCGGTCGCGACAGGTATAAACATAGGTACTCAGCGGCTGGCGCTTCTATTGTATCAGGGGCGTCTGGCCCTTCCTGCGGCGATGGTCCTCGGAACCGGTACCGGGCTTCTGGTGAAATACATACTCGACAAACGCTATATTTTCAATTTTGCCGCGGAGACAAAGGGACAGGACTTACTCACATTTTTCCTCTATTCACTTATGGGCGTAGCTACAACCGGGATTTTCTGGATCACCGAGCTGCTTTGTAATAAGGCATTCCAGTTCGAAGCCGCAAAATATATTGGTGCGGTTATCGGGCTTGCCGTCGGGTATACCTTGAAATATTTTCTCGACCGACGATTTGTGTTTCGTCAGCGCGGCACAAACCTGTAGCGCATGCGGCCACTTGTCGAAGGCAGAGGGACCTTTTCTATGGCATAAACAGGAAAACTGTCGACCAACTCGGCAACCGTTAAGCCCCGCAGTTCTTTAAGAGATTTACTGTGATCAAGAGAGAAATAGAGCTGCTCAAGAATTTGGCGATACGGAAATCGGAGTGACACAAAATACACAGATTCGCCTCGTGTCAGCACCCGCTCCATTGCACGCGCTTCCCGGGCTATGTCAGTCTTGGAGAAAAACGGCTCGGGTGTAAAAAGTGAATGGACTGCGATATCTTTCCGTTTACCTAAAATTTCCTGGTAATACATCGTAAGAGGGTAGTCATCCCGGGAATCATCGGTCCAATAATGTGCGCCGCCGGGCAACGTCTCAATCAATGCTGCCATCGATTCCTCAACGGAATTGAAACGAGTTTTTATGGGATTAAAAACATAGGTAATTGGATCCCAGGTATCGCTGACCTGTTCTACTTCAGGATAGTTGGCGAAATATCTCTGTACCACCGATGAGGTATCTTGCGCCCGAGGTACGGCGGGATACAAAATAAAGGGCGTCAGCAGCAAGGGAGCGGTACATGCCAGGAAGATTCTGGTTTTCCGGCTGATCTCAATAAGGCGATGGACGCCGAAGGTGATCGGCACAGCCAGCATCACATACACAGGCATCGAAAAAGCGTACATGTCCCAAATGAGATAATTCGCCGACCAGATGATTTGAGCGACCAAACCCACTGAATAGAAAATGAGAAAGTTTCGTAACTCGGGGCGTCGAAGGAGTTGAATAAAGCCATAGATTGCTAGTGGAACAGCAAAAGGGAAATTGTAAAAAATGAGAAAAATATAGTTGAATCTCCAGAACTTCATTTCCGTTTTCGGCAGCCCTTTTGGGAACATATATGACCGGAATCCTCCGCCGGTAGCGCCCTGCAGTCGTCCTGCGGCACTCTTTAGAAACAATTTCAAACTCTTACCAAGCGCAGGATCCGCGGCCAATAATTGATTATAACCGTTGGCGGCGTCGCGAAAAAAAATCACCAGGTAGAGGGAAAATCCGAGAAAAAAGAATCCCACCGCTGCGAGTATCCGCAATGGCCCGGGAGATTCGCGACGGATAATAAGCCACACAAGCAAAACAATAAACGCCCCGAGATAGAGCCCCATTAGAACATGGTTGCTGCATCCCAGCCCCCAGAACGCGGATGCGTAGTACAGATTGATAACTCGCTTTGTTTTGAGATATCTCACCATGTGAAGCATGATGAGAACAATAAAGAACGCGTTTAGTGTATATACCTCAACGATCGTAGAATGCCACCACAGGGAGTGAGAAATCATCAGGATAACCGCGCCGCTTGCCGAAGCGACTCGGTTTTCTGTAAGTTCGATTCCGATCAGATACGCGACCTGGACGGTACCTACTCCAAAAAGAGCAGATAGTATATTGATCGAGAAAAAGAGATTGCCCAGTGGAAAAACTCTCAGCCAAAGCGAACCTATCAAGCTGAATAGATTGTGAGAGTTTACCCAAGAGCTGAGTTTAAGATTATAGGCGTTGTTAAGAGCCAGCGCGGCATCGACCCAGCCGGGCGTTCGGCTGACTGTGATAAAATAAAATAACAGGGGTATAACGATAAACCCGTAGCGTGTCACCCTCTCAGAAAATATTTTTGACTGAAACACAATGAGGCATTTTAATGAGAGTCTCGAGGCTGCACAAGCCGGGGCTTCACAAATCTATGCCGCCGGATCATACAAATCGGCAAGACTTTCGTGAATCAGAACTACCCGATAAAGCGATAGAGAGTGAGCAGCACTGTTAGTATCGTGAATCCGGCACTCATGAAGAAGAACATCATATTAAATCGGGAATTCATCTGCCCTAGAAGGTCCTCGAAACGTTTATCAACACCTTCAAACCGTGAATTCATCTGGCCTATGAGATCTTCGAACCGCTTGTCGACAGCTTCGAATCTCCTAACCACCGCCGCAAAACGTTCATCCATGCGTTTGAAGCCTTCTCGCATTGTGTCTGTTATCGAGCGGATATCACTTTTTAGCGATCCCCGGTCCTCGATATATTCTCCCCGATCGATCATACGTTCCACCAATATTACTACGTAATTGTGAAGAGATTGTTCATTCTTCACTTCGAAAGCGGCTTTGAGCTCATTTTCCAGGAGCTCGGCGATTGCTGCCATGCTTCTTCCTTTAAGTATAGGTCGTTGATACCCATCATGACAAGGAAGATTGAGCCTGCGCTTCAGAAGAGGTCTGTGTCCCTGCTATATACGGATATAATTACATCCGATGAAAAGGATACCCCGATCCTTTTTTCTCAGAGACAAGCTTGATTCGTTAGGATTGTGATTTTTTCAATGTACTGTTATGAGTATAACAAAAGAACGGAGAAAAGCATGCGACCTAACATCCTGTGGATCTGCACCGATCAGCAGAGGTATGACACTATACACTCGCTAAACAATCCCTGCATTAATACCCCGAATTTGGACCACCTATTCTCCGAAGGCGTCGCATTTTCCCGTGCGTACTGTCAGAGTCCGATCTGCAGTCCTTCGAGGGCCAGTTTCCTTACGGGGCTGGATCCAGGATACGTAGGCGTGTCGCGAAACGGCACGGAGTTTTTTCCTGAGAAACCGCATGTGGAGCTAATTACAAAACGCCTCGCTGATTCCGGATATGACTGCGGATTGTCGGGAAAGCTGCACATCGCTTCAGCGTGGTCCGGGATTGAAGCTCGTACCGACGACGGGTACCGAGATTTTGAGTACAGCCACGCGCCGACTCAGGGGCTGTAGGGCGGCGCAAACGAATACGTTGAGTGGCTGAAAAGTCAGGCGTTGTTTGACGAAGTATTCGATACATCCGACTACGACCCGGCAAGAAGCACGGGAGGCAGATACAGGGCGAATGTACCTTTCGATCTTCATCAGACAACCTGGTGCAGCGGCCGCGCCGTCGACTTCATACGCGACCATGGACTCGACGGCACCCGCAAAAATCAGCCATGGCTCTACAGCGTGAATATCTTTGATCCTCACCCGGCGTTCGACGCGCCTCTCGACTATGAGAAGCGGTACGATCCGGCGTCACTCCCGCCGCCTCTCTTCCGCGAGAGTGATCTGATTACCCAGGAACGTCTCGCCGATTCCTTCTTCCAGCAGAAATAGGTTAGCCCCGGACCCGAACAACAGAGAAACAAGGCAAGCTACTACGGTATGATAGAACTCATCGATGAGAACGTCGGCCGTATGATGGCGGCATTGGAAAATTCCGGACAGAGAGAGAACATCGTTGTCATCTTTACAAGCGATCACGGGGAGATGCTCGGCGACC
>JABGPX010000297.1 GCA_018644745.1 Spirochaetales bacterium | reverse complement strand
CTCGGAGCGAAGAAAGACGGCACCCTCACAGCAATGCATCTGGATGTTACCGCGGATACCGGTGCGTATGGAAATCACTGCCTCACCGTACCGATGAACAGCGCTTCAAAATCGTTGCCCCTCTTCATGTGTGACAACATCGGATTTGATGTTAAAAGTTACTATACAAATACGCCGCCTTCCGGTGCATATCAGGGCTACGGTGCTCCTCAAGCATCCTTCGCGGTGCAGATGGCCGCCGCTGAGCTGGCCGGGAAGCTGGGTATGGATGCGATGGATTTTATCGAGAAGAACCGGGTGAGAGAGGGCAGTCGCCTCGAGATTCTTAAAACCCTCGGCGAAGGGAGAAAAGGATTCGCGGTAACGGTAAAAAGCTGCGGTCTTGATGCTGCCCTTGAAGAGGGGCGCAAGCTCATCGAATGGGGTAAGAAGGTGGACAGCGGTGACCCGGACATCAAGATCGGTAAAGCCGGTGTCATTATCCAGCAGGGATCCGGACTGCCGGGGCTTGATCAGGCTTGTGTTGATGTGAAAATGCTCGGTGACGGATCATTCATGGTCCATTCCGGCGGAGCGGATCTCGGTACCGGGCTTGATACCGTCCTCGCGAAAATAGCCGCGGAAGTATTGTGCTGCGATATAGATCACGTGGCGGTGCTTTCGGGAGATACCGACAACACTCCATTCGATACCGGTGCGTACGCATCGAGCGGAACCTTTTTTACCGGAAATGCCACGCTAAAGGCCGCCGAAGACCTAAAGAAAAAAATTATTGATACGGCAGCGCTTATAACCGGTAAGGAAGCCGAAGCGCTGAAGCTTGTCCACCCCGGGGTCGTCGTTCCTGCAGGGGAAAGCGACCGGGGAAACGACGGTGAAAAAGTAGACTTCAGCGATATTGCCCACTATTCTCAGAGCGGTGAGGGGAACGGCCAGCTTATCGGTTATGCCTCATTTACCACCGAGGACAACGCGTTTCCATACGCCGCCCACTTCTGCCAGGTCGCTGTGAACACGCGAACCGGAGCGATCGATATTCAGAAATACTTCGCCCTTCATGACAGCGGTACACCGGTGAATCCCGAGCTTACCCTCGGTCAGATATACGGCGGAATTCTGAAATCCATTGGGCATAGCCTGTATGAAGAGATGATTTTTGATGACAAGGGACGTCTTCTCAATCCGGAGCTCCGGGAATACGGAGTGCCGATGATACAGGAGCTGCCCGATCAACTCGAGGTTGTGCTGATAGCAACGGATGATCCGTACGGACCTTTTGGAGGAAAGAGTGTCGCGGAAATCAGCGTAAACGGCGCGGCGCCGGTACTCGGCATAGCCATTCACGACGCCGTGGGGGTTTGGATTCGCGACTGGCCTCTTACCCCGGAAAAAATACTCAAAGGCCTAAAAAAATTCTAGGAGTAGTTATATGCAGCAGATGATAGAAAAATTAGCGGCTCTGGATATCGGTGAGCTCTACAACGGTGATTTTCTCCTTACCTGGGATAAGAAGGATGATGAGATTCGGGCAATCTTGACTATCGCGAATATTCTAAAGGATTTCCGGGAAGGGAATATCTCTGCAAAGGTATTTGACTCCGGCTTGGGTATCTCTCAATTCAGGGACAATTCCACGAGAACCCGATTCAGTTTTTCCTCGGCGTGTAATTTTCTCGGTCTTGGCGTTCAGGATCTGGATGAAGGGAAATCCCAGATTGCCCACGGTGAGACAATCCGTGAAACATCGAACATGATCTCCTTCATGGCGGATGTGATCGGAATCCGCGACGATTTGTATATCGGCAAAGGTCACACCTATATGAAGGAAGTGGCCGGCGCGGTTGACCGAGGATATGAAGAGGGAGTTCTGGAGCAGCGACCCGCGGTTATTAATCTCCAATGTGATATCGATCACCCTACACAGAGTATGTCCGATCTCCTGCATCTGGCAGGGCACTTCGGCGGCTTGGAAAACCTGGCCGGGAAAAAAATAGCCATGACCTGGGCGTACTCGCCCTCATACGGCAAACCGCTTTCGGTTCCTCAGGGTATCATCGGCCTGCTCACTCGCTTCGGCATGAATGTGGCTCTTGCCCATCCGAAGGGATATAACCTGCTGGAAAATGTTGTCGAGCAAGCCGGAGGGCAGGCGGCTGAATCCGGAGGAACATTTTCTCTGCACGAAAGTTTGGATGACGCGTTTGAAAACGCGGATATTGTCTATCCGAAGAGCTGGGCGCCGTACGCTGTGATGGAGGAACGTACATCTCTCGTCGAATCCGGCAGCGAAGCGGATCTGCAGGAATTGGAGAAACGGTGTCTCGCTGACAATGCCAAACATACCGATTGGGAGTGCGGTGATAGGTTGATGAATCTCACCAATGACGCGTTGTATCTCCATTGTCTTCCCGCGGATATCAGCGGCGTGAGCTGCGTTCAGGGAGAAGTAACAGCAGAGGTTTTAAATAAATTCAAAGTGCCTCTCTACAAGCAGGCTGGATTCAAACCGTATGTCATCGCCGCGATGATTTTTGCCGCCCGAATAGCCGATCCTGTGAAAATCCTCGAGAAGCTTCTGTCTGACAGCATACCGCGGACCATGTAAAAATGGACAAACTGATTCGCAACGGCAGTGTGGTTACCCCGGAAGGTGTCATCGACGCGGATGTTCATATCCGCGGTGAGCTGATTCACGCCGTCGGACCGAACCTAACCGCTGAGAAAGTAGAACTCATCGACGCCGCCGGACTGCTGGTTCTACCCGGTGGAATCGATGTTCACACCCATCTAGATCTCGATGTCGGTTTTGCCAGATCAAGTGACGATTGGTATACCGGTACAGTCGCCGCCGCCTGCGGCGGAACCACCACGGTTATCGACCACCCCGCATTCGGACCCGACGGCTGTTCGGTTTTTCACCAGATCGATGCCTATCATGAGCTGGCGGACGGCAAAGCTGTAATCGACTATGGCTTTCACGGCGTCCTCCAGCATGTGAACGACCAGGTCATAAATGACTTGAGAGGGCTTGTTGAGCGAGGCGTGGTTTCGAGCAAGGTTTATCTCACTTATGATTTCAAGCTTGGAGACCGACCGATTCTCCGGATACTCGAGCGGATGAAAGAGATTGGAGGGTTGACCGCTTTCCATTGCGAGAACCACGGTATCGTCTCCCATTTTCGCGAGGCTCACATCAAAAAGGGCAATACAGCCCCTCATTTCCATCCTCTCTCCCGACCTCATACCGCGGAGGCCGAGGCGGTGTCGCGGGTTATTCGGTTGTCCGAGTCGATCGGAAACGCGCCCATCTATATTGTGCATCTTTCCACCGCATCCGGGCTGGAAGAGATTCGCCGGGGCAGAGACCGGGGGGTGCCTGTCTTTGCTGAAACCTGCCCCCAATATCTGGTCCTTGATGAAGAGCGTTATCACGAGCCGGCCTTTGCAGGATTGAAATATGTCATGAGCCCGCCGCTTCGGACTCGCCGAGACGCCGCCGCGTTATGGGACGGCCTGGCGGACGGCGCGATCCAGGTCGTAGGAACCGATCATTGTCCTTTTAACTTTGATGAGAAAAAAGAGTTGGGTTCAGGAAATTTTGCCGGATGCCCGAACGGCGCTCCCGGAATAGAAGCCAGAATGGCGTTGATCCACTCCGTCGGAGTGGTCGCGGGTAAATTCGACATCGTACGCTATGCTGATATTACCTCCCGGCTTCCCGCCAAAATAATGGGGTTGTATCCCAGGAAGGGAGCATTGGCGCCTGGAAGCGACGCGGATATCGTGCTTTTCGATCCGAATAAGAAAGTCACGATTTCTCATGAGATGCTGCACGAGCGGGTGGACTATACACCGTATGAGGGAATGGGCGTTACGGGATACCCGGTGGTTACCATGCTCCGCGGCAAGGTGATCGTCAGGGAGGGTCGATTTACCGGATCATCAGGAGACGGCAGGTACCTAAGCCGGAATGTCCCGGATCTTTCACCTTCCTCAATCAATGCCTCATAAGTTACCCGCGGCGCTGCTTACCGGTGCCCGCGGAATAGGTAAAACCACGCTATGTTTAGAGATCGTCAATTCAGAAACAGGTTTCGCAGGTTTGCTCTCCCCTCCGCTTTTCAACGACAGCGGTGAGAAATGTGGTTTTTCCGGGCGATGTATTGGGTCCGAGTTTTCCTGGGAGTTCGGCCGTGTCGATCGTGATCTCTACGGACCGAGAATCGGGAAGTATTCCCTTTCCCGGACCGGGATAGAGCGGGCAATTTTGTGCGTTAAACTGTCTCTAAATCAGCTCGAGAAGATTACGATCATTGATGAAATCGGACCGCTGGAACTTCGCAAAGGCGAAGGGCTCGCCCCGCTGCTGCCTTGTCTCGCGGCGGCAGGTCCTCTTCTCTTAGTAATTCGGAAAGAAATGATTTCTTACTTGATGCCTTATATCCCGTTTCACACAAGCCGGGTCTTTCATGTGGGCGAGAGAAATCGCGATACGATAACCGGCGAAATCATATCCTATCTGAAAGATCCCAGTGAAAATGAGGATACTCCCCCGACCAGCTGACGACGATCGGCATTCCATAAAGATCCTCGAGATTTTCCTTGATGAGTATTTCTTTAGGCGGCCCACCTGCGGATATAACACCATCCCTGAGCAGGTATACGGTTCCGGCCACCATAGCCGCCGTTTCCGGACTGTGGCTGGTGAACAGAATAGTTATTCCCATCGATGCAAGTTTTCGCAGCAGCCGCATCACCTTAACTCTATTCGCGGGATCGAGCTGGCTGGTCGGTTCGTCTAGGAGCAGTAGTTTTGGTTCCTGTACGAGGCTTCGGGCTATCAGCATGAGCTGATATTCACCGCCGCTCAGAGTAGCAATACTGCTGTTCCGCGTATTTTCTATTCCGACCGTATGTAGTGCCGTCTCTGCTATTTGGAAATCCTGCATTCCCGGCATTCCCAAAGAAGGGAGTCTTGGTGCGCGCCCGAGCAGGATGTAATCGAATACTGAAAAGTCGAACCTGATATTTTCTCTCTGCGGAACCAGCCCTATCAATTTGCCTCGTTCTTTAGGACTGAGATCGGTCAGATTTCTGCCGTTTACCTGAATTGATCCGAGTTTGGGCGGTGACCAGCCAAGACAGATATCAAGCAGGGTGGACTTCCCCGATCCGTTCGGCCCGAGGATTACACCAATCTGTCCCCCATCGATTGATAGAGAAATATCTTTGAGAATATCGTCGCGACCGGAGTATTGAAAGGCAATAGACTTGAGTTTTAGCAATGTCAGCCCCCTTTTTCCCGCCGCCGCGTCGCCATGAGGATCAAAAATATAAACGCGCCGATAAGGGAGGTAAGTATTCCGAGAGGGATCTCAGCGTTCATTACGGTTCTTGCGAAGTTGTCACAGATCAGAATATATATGGCCCCGAGCAGCATAGACGCGGGAAGCGACTTGCTGGTTTCCGTACCATATAATCGCCTCGCGGCATGGGGGATCATGAGACCGGTCCACCCGATAAGGCCGCTGACTGAAACAACCGCCGATGTCGCCAATGTGGCAGCAAACAGCAGCAGAAGTCGTTCCCGTTTGGGCGCGCTGCCGAGAGAATGGGCTACCCGGTCTTCCAGAGATAGTACATTGAGCTTCCAGCGATAGATTACAAGGATGAAAAGGCTGATGATTACCGGCGGGACCAGATATATTACCTCCGACCAGCCGACATTCCACAGCCCTCCCAAAAGCCAGAAGGTTATCTCGGGAAGTTCGCTCATGGGATCCGCGGCGAACTTCAGCAGACCGATGCCAGCGGAGAATAGCGCTGAAACGGCTATTCCCGCCAGGATAAGCCGAAGTATCCAGCCGCCGTAATGGAATAATCTGGCAAGAAGGTATGAAAGCCAGAGACCGGCTACCGCAAATACTAATGCGCTCAGCTGCATAACAATCGGTGTCGCGGAAAAAACCACAATGCTCAGAGCCGCGCCGAATGCTGCTCCCTGAGAAACACCGAGAAACCCGGGTTCAACCAGGGGATTTGAGAA
>JABGPX010000417.1 GCA_018644745.1 Spirochaetales bacterium | reverse complement strand
CCTGGCTTGCTCCTGGGGGCATAAAGAACTGCTGAAGCTCCTTTTTGATTCCGGCGCCAATCCGGATATTCAGGACAAAGACGGCATGACGCCTGAAATGGTTGCGCGGAAAGGTTATAGCTGGCAGTTGACCAAGATATCAGATGAACAGAGGGCGGGAGTAATCGGTTTTTTCGACTCGCTTTGACATCGCGGACATCGACATAAAAACCGCATCATGATATTACGGTAAGCAATGAAGAACGAACCATCAGGCGATTACTACGATTACACGAGAACAATGAGGCCCGAGCGTCCCTGGCTGGTGCCATGGCATCAGAAATATGTTTACCGGATCATGCATGCCACGCGCAATGGCGAAGGCGAACTCGACGAACTCTATCTGACTTTTGAGCAGGGCCTAGAGGTGATCAAGCGGGTTTTTCATCTCACCTGCGGGGTACCGCAAATTGTGCTGCTTACGGGTTGGCAGTTCGAAGGACATGACTCCAAGTATCCCTCATGGGCCGAAGTAAACCGTCATCTCAAACGCGAACGCGACGCGACAGCGCTGGACAGCTTACGCTGGCTGATCCGCGAAGCCCGTAAATATAATTGCCTGGCAACCTTGCATATCAATATGTTTGATGCCTACGCCGATAGTCCTCTCTTTCAGGAGTACGTAGAGAAAGACATCATTGCAAAGGACCTTGACGGCAGCCCGATCATCGGCAACGTGTGGTCGGACATGGACTGCTATCATGTCAGCTATACCCAGGAGTGGAAGCACGGCCTGGCCCAGAAGCGGATCGATGATCTGATCGCCATGGTGCCGGAGATGCAGGAGAACCACTGCCTCTACCTCGACGCCTTTCTCGGTGCCCGCAAGGCGGATCAGCAGGGCCCAATCAGCCCATATCTCGGATATAGCAAAACAGAAGAAGCTCGCACCCAACGCAAGATCTTCCGTTATTGGCGCGACCGGGATATCGACGTGGCGTCGGAGTATGTAAACGGTATTCGGGCGGACCGCTTCGTCGGCCTCCAGCCCCACACCGCCGCTCAGGTCGACGAGATCGAGGATCTTCCCGATGAGCTCTACTGCAGCAACCCGGCCCATTTCGGATTCACGAGCGTAACTGAACCCGATGATTTTCTCGAGCGCTTCTGCCTTGAGTTCATACCTTGGTTTTATAAAAACAACCCCAATGGTAACGGCGAGTTCCGGACCATGAGCAGCGGCACGGATATATGCATGCCCGCGCTCTGGTGCGAAGAGCCTACGCTCATCGCCTACAGCAAGGAAGGATATGATAATAAAACCTGGCGGCTGCCGCCGGATTGGCAGGCCGTCGATAAGGTGTGTATTACCGAAGCTGCATCGAAGGACTCGAAAACGACCATTCCAGTCGTCGATGGTGTTATCAAATTGAGCGTCGGTGCAAATGAAGCACTGAGAATACGAAAGGTAGCCCTCTCAATCATATTCTAGTAATATGTGAAAACCTCGCCGATGAAAGCGGGGTATATCTTTTTAGGGGCACTTCGTGGCGAAAACAATTAACAAGAAAAACCTTATTATCTGGCAGATCGGAGGATTTTTTTTCCTGATAGGTGTTGGTTCTCTCCTTCACTTTACTTATGCCTGGTCAGAATTTTCACCGATTGTCGGGATGCTCAGCGCGGTAAATGAAAGTGTCTGGGAGCATCTTAAGCTTGGTTTCTGGTCGCTGGTTTTCTTTTCTCTTATAGACTATTGGTTTATCGGAAAGGGAGTAAAACGGTACTTCCTGGCAAAGGCCCTCGGTATACTCACTCTTCAGATATTTATAGTCGCGTTTTTCTACGTCTATACAATCTTCACCGGCGAGGAAATCCTTATTATCGATATTATTTCCTTCGTTATCGGATGTGCCCTCTGTCAGGTGGTTTTCTATCGGATATTCAACGATGACAAGGCACCGGCCTGGGGAGACCGGTTTGGAATCGGGGTTTTCATCGTACATGCGGTACTCCTCATTACCTTTTCCTTCTGGACCCCCAAGACGGAGATATTTGCCGATCCTCATTCAGGAGAGTACGGAACCTCCTGGCATGTGGACCCGGATGACCATGAAGGTCACGACCATTAGGACAGCCGCGATCTATGAAGTTACCCCTTTGGGCTATCGCCCTAATTAGGAAAGCGTTCCCCTCGCGTTTTTTTCTATCCCGCCTGACAAAGCGGTTTCCCGCTTTTGCGCGTTTGATAGATTTTACTCTGTTCAGAGGGGACCACATCACCTATCTGCCGAACAACAGAACTATCGCGATAAAACAGGAGGTGGCAAAACCAGAAAACGTCGCGCTTCCCGCGTCGGCGATCGAGCATTTCATCGATAAGGCCGGTTCTCTAGTCGTGCTGAATTCCTGCATCTGCAGAGAGTCGGCGGGTTGCCGGAATCATCCGATAGATCTGGGCTGCCTGTTTATGGGCGACGCTGTCTCCAACATAAACCCGAAGCTGGCAAGACCTGTTTCAAAACAGGAAGCCAGAGAGCATCTGCGAAGGGCTGAGGATGAAAATCTCATCTTTCTGATTGCCAGAAACCACATCGACACGCTTTGGACCGGGGCTCGTCCGGGCACCAAGCTGCTTACGGTTTGCTTCTGCTGCGATTGCTGCTGCTTGTGGAAAGCTCTTCCTTATATCTCCGACACGATTGCCGCGAGAGTCAACAAGCTTCCGGGTATTCAAATAGCAGTAAACGACAACTGTGTCGGATGCGGGAAATGTACCGAGGGATGCTGCTTCGCTGATGCGATCGCTGTCGAAAACAGCCGGGCGGTTATTGATGATAACTGCAGGGGATGCGGGCGCTGCGTCACTGTGTGTCCAAATAATGCCTTAGACCTGCACTTGCCGAAAAATGGATCGGTACAAGGCCTGATAGAGCATCTTGAAACTCTTGTGGATGTAGAATAGCGGCCGGGAATACTCTTTCGATGAAACTCTCGGGCGGTTCTGCACTTTTTTTGCTCCCAAATTTAAGTTTTTTCTACTATACTTCTATATGTGAATAATGAAATTGACATAAAGAGCAGGTCTGAAAGTGAACTTGACGCACTGACACGGGCCAGCGCGCTTCTCGCAAAAGAAATCGATTTCCAGAGTCTTGTTTCGACCATGGTAGATCAAGCGATCGACATTACTCGGTCCGACCTGGCAGTACTATACCTGTACACCGATCCGGACAGGCCGGGAAGCGATATGAAACGCACTTATCAGCGGGGACGCTACCTGGCAGCGGAAACAATTCCCGGAGACAGCGAGGTGCCGCAGTTCATAGAAGAGTGCCGCGAGAGCGTTCTGCTCCTCGAACGAAAGTCGAGCCCTTTCGAAGAAATACTGCTGAACCAAAATATGCAGAGCGGGATTGCCCTCCCGGTGTACACCCAGAAAGCGAGGTTCGGCATTCTCTTTCTCAATTCGCGGGAACCTATGTTTTACAACCGGCGGCGTTTTCACTTTCTCGACTCATTTAACGCCCTGGCCACCGGAATGCTCCAGAACTCTGAGCTGTTCCGGGAGCTGAAGGAAAACCTGAGGAGAATCGAGACGCTGGAGCGATACCAGGAGAGCATATTCTCGAGTATGACAAATCTGCTGATTACTACCGACAGCAACGGGTGTATTCACTATTTTAATGAAGCAGCGCGAAAGAAACTGGCGTTATCAGAAAGTCATGTCGGATCATCTTTCGAAAAGATTCTAAAAAAACCTCTTAGCCGGAAAATATTCACCAGCATAAACAAAGTGGCCACCACAAACCAGGAAATTCTGGGTCTGGAAGGAATATTCAAGGGCGAAGAAAAAGACATGGACTTCTCGCTGAATGTATCTCCCCTGCTGGGAAAACGGGGAGCCAGCGAAGGTCTTACCATGCTCTTCACCGATCAAACCAGCGAACGGGAGCTCAAAGCGCGGGTGGATGTTGCCGTGGAAGACCGTCGTGTTATAAAAGACATGTTTGCCCGTTATATGTCACAGGAAGTGGTTCAGAGCTTGATCGAATCTCCTGATCTGATAAAACCAGGAGGGGCAACACGGCAGGCGACGGTCTTCTTCGCGGATATTCGAGGCTACACATCTTTCTCCGAAGGCAGAGACCCAGAGTATATTATTGATGTTCTCAATGCGTACTTTGGCGAAGCCGTAGAGATCGTGATTGAGCACCGCGGATATATCGATAAGTTTATCGGCGACTGTATTATGGCCGCGTGGGGAGTTCCTCTGCAGTCTGAAGCAGAAGATGCTTATCACGCGGTAGCCTGTGCATGGGAAATTCAGCAATTGGTAGCTTCAACTAGCCGCAAGTTCTTCAGGGGAGAAGCGGAAAAGCTCAAGATCGGTATCGGAATGCACACAGGCCCCCTGGTAGCCGGAAATCTCGGCAGTTCGAGGCGGATGGACTACTCGGTTATCGGCGATACGGTTAACGTTGCGGCGCGCCTCGAAGGGGTCGCCGGAGCGGGCGAAGTTATCATTACCCAAAACACAAAAGACCTTATTGGTGACGCCTTCAAGCTGAAAAAGCTAAAACCAGTCAATGTGAAAGGAAAGGCGGAAGCAATTCCAATATACAGTGTTCTCGATCAGGCCTCCTAACGGATTATAAAAATAAGGAGAAAGTATGCGCGCGATAGTAGATTTCCTCAGCTCCCTGCCGATTTGGGTGTATGCCATTGCCGGCGGAGTTCTTATCATTCTCATTGTTGTACTCGTGGTATTCATCCCGAGAGGGCGTTACAAACGACGACTCATCAAAGTTTCATCAGATCCTGACCTCGCAGATGAACTCATCCGAGATAAATATGACGATGCAACTCTGCTTCAGAGATCAGGCCTCACGGTACGACTGGCCACCCGACTCCAAAACGAAGCCCTGCCGACACTCATTGGGATTGACGATCTCTGGATTCAGCGTCTAATGCAGACAAAGCACGCTGGTACAATGAAGCGGATATTACATTTCGTTCCCGATAAAGGTCTTTTCGCTTGTTTTATTACTACCCTCGACAAACCCCGACTTGCGCCTATTTTCAGCGAGTGGATCACCAAAGCTGATGATTTTCTCATTCTCAGGCGAGTAGCGCTTTCCGGAAAAGGCGAGGCCTTTAACGGCAAAGCTGCTCTGGAAGTATTGAGAGACAAGATTGACAACCTTCGTGAGATGACCGGCGATCCGGAGTGGGCGTCACGATACTTTGCCGCAAAAATCATTCTGCATGACGGTTCGGACCGATCCACAAGAGCAATCTGGGATGCCTTCGACGATCCCTATCCACTGGTAAGAAAGACCGTTGCTGCGGAATTTGAAACTACCGATTCTGACAAGCTATATGAAAATCTGCTCAATTTATTGCTTAACGATCCTGTTTTTGAGGTGCGAAAAGCAGCTCGAGAGCGGATTGCCGTAACTCTGCCGGCGAAACACGTAGTAGACGTCGAGAGCCTCACTATCTGGCAGGCTCTGCATGTCCTGGAGCTTCTTCAGCAAGACGACAAGCAAGATGAGAATATCGCCCTCAAGTTCCTGGCGAGCGACAATCTGGAGCTACGCTTTACTGCCGCAGTGTTTCTCTCCGCTGCGGGCACCCTGGGCCGGATATTCGAAGAGAACGATTTCGGTGACAGAGAAGATCTCGAACGGAACTATCAGCTGCTGAAACAAGCATGCGAAGTAAGCATCACGGCTTTTCTCGGCAGAGTCAGACGAATAGACAATCCCGCGTCGCTGCTTATCGCCGCCAGGCTGCTGCTTGAATTTGGTGATAGAGAGGTGGTGACTCAGCTCGCCGACCGGGTATTTGGTCTTTCCACTGAGAAAAAGCTGTCTGGTGACTATTTTGACACATATCAAACCTTGCTTGAATGTATTTCCCGAAGGGGAAGCGATGGGGCTCTGAAGCTGCTGGAACGAGAGCTCTACCGTCATCGCGACGAGCTAGAGTTCCTCAATCTCATACTCGCGGCTATTCCCGAGAGAAGCGAGCATGTCTTTTTTGATCGGCTCCTGGAGTTTCTCCTCGATC
>JABGPX010000783.1 GCA_018644745.1 Spirochaetales bacterium | reverse complement strand
GGGGTGCCCGCTATATTGGGAACCCTTAAAGATGGCTGATAGATCGTATCGATAAGATCCCCGGAACTCTCATCAAAATTGACGATGTTCCTGCCGTACAGCGCATCATCATATTCATACACGGCTACGATGGTTTGGGTAAAACCTTCTCTGCGGTCGACGATTTTCCAGTATCCCTGAAACGATGCTTCGCAATAAAGGAAACCGCACACAAAAAAAAACGCAAGAAAAGCGGGTTTCTTCATATCCGGTTCTCCGCTAGAACATGTAGGTAAACGATACTGCCGCGTTGTCGTTCTTGTCCCAGGTGGAATACGGGCTGCCGCCGCTCACTTCCCCCGAGAAAATCTGTCCGGTTAAGCTGAGCTCGAGATCGTCTCGAATACTCCACTTATATTCCGGGATTATCATGTAGCCCTTTCCTTGTATGTGATAAATCCCGCTCAGCCGCAGTTTCATTTTATCATTTGCGAAAGGAATATCGAGAGCCCCAATCATCATTGTCGAATTGGCGGTATTATCAAATGATGCAAGCCTGTCGACATCGGCTTCTGATAAATCGAGATAGTCGAATACATACGCTCCTGTTACCTGGAAACTAAGAAATATACTCGTTCGGGGAATCATCATATCTACGCCGCCCAAATAGACAAATCGATCGTTGTAGAGTTCAGGAGCATCCGCCGCCGTGTCTTCGGTAAGCCAATAACCCAATTCTGTTCTAATAGTGAGGGGACCCGCCGCCAGAACACCTTCGAGACCAAAAAGTTGAGCCCTGGTCAACGCCTCGTTAATGGTTGTTGTATAGTGGGTCGGATCGATTGGATTTGTTCCTGTAAAGGTTGTGGTGAACTCAAAGCCGGGTTCGCTCATAAAGCCATAGTAGAAGAGAGCTCCGAGATCGAAGAATCCAAGAGAACCCGTAAGCCTGGCGGCGGCCTGGCTGTATTCCAGGTTATTGGTGTCCGTGGATGTTGTTCCGGGCAATCCCAGGTTCCATCTTCCTTCTCGAGCGAATTGAAGGGGGTGAAAAAATGGCTTGTACACTAATTCGAGCAATCCGGTTTCACCGAGATATAAGCTCATTAATGTCATAACTTCCGCCTTTTTCATCTCGAAAATATCGGTTTGTACTGCTCCGGATTGTACCAGCGGGTTGAGGGGATCGATTACATGCGTGCCGTCGCCCTTCCCCCATTCAACTTTAAGAAGACCAGCCGTGAGATATCCAAATGGAAAAAAGGCGCGGAGATAGAGTTCATCGATTATTTCTGTCATATTCTCGGGAAGACCTGTGTCGTCGGCCTCGAGGGAGAATACAGCCTTTCCCTCTACCGAATCAGACTGGCCGTCCACCTTCAGGATGGAAAACGAAGACGCGGCTACTTGGCTGTCCCAGCCCTCATCGAGGTAATATGTCAGTCCGAGGCCTATCTCGCCGGATATCATTACCGACGCGGCTGCAGGTTCGGCGTCTCCGTTGTCTCCAAAAATATCATCAAACCCGTCGCCTGCCCACACGGATTGCAGCCCGAAGACCGCAAGACCGATACATGCCAGTTTTCTTAGCATTATCTTGTCCTCCCTGTCTCTAGAAACCCGGTGGTGAAATATGCCGGATTGATTGGAATATCGAACTTGACCTGCTGGAACTCGAGAGTTGTCTGATGTCCGGTTTCTACCGTGGACATGGTTATCCTGCCGGCCAGCCAATGATTCTGCACCTGCTTGAAATCTTCCGAGGTAAGAACCTTTATCATCTCGGTTCTGTTCTTACCGTAGAATTCTACCCGCGCTGCTAACCATGTTTGCTTATCAACCCAGCTTATTTCTTTACCGTACGATGAATCCGTTTGACTATCAGGAATCGATTCGACGACGAAACAGTCATAACCGTTGTACATCTCTTCGCGAAGCAGCGTGTGTTCAGATTCATCAACCGAGGCGTCCGAATAAGACATATCTGAATATGAGAAATCAGATCCCATGAAGGATCCGCCTTTTTCGGCCGAAGCAATTCTCTTTATCTTTCTGAGCGCCGGTAAATAGATCCATTGATCATCATTACGCGTTTCATTCTGCATAGTAAGAAACCGGGTGTTTTTTACGCTCGCGGGTTCGAGAAATAGGGTTATCGTTTTGGTTAGGCCATTGTCATCCGTAACCAGAGTTTGGATTCGGCGGGAACTCGAGTTCCCTTCCCTGTCTGAAAGGATCATTCGAATATCCATCGCGGAGCTGTCCGCTTTCTGACCGTCGATTACTTTCCGCATAATCTCCGCACCGGTTTCAGCCTGAAGGGCCGGTACGAGAAGGATGAGAAGCAGAAGTGATAGAGAATATTTTTTCATTTTGACTCCTTTGATGTCTTTACGGCATCGATAAATTTATTTCCGGAGAAACCGGGGTTTTGTTATTTCAAGGACCATAGGTAGTACGATCAAACTTGCGAGGCACGCACAGACCATTGATACGGAAAAGAGAATTCCAAGCTGCTGAATCGGGATGAAGCGGGAGATGAGAAGTCCGAGAAAGCCGAATGCGACTGAAAGAGCATTGAAAAATATTGCGCTTCCTGTCGTCCGATAGACCTTGCGGAGAGGGTTTGTCTCGCCCTCTTTGATGCATCTCTTATATGCGTTCATATAGTGGATCGCGTAATCGACGCCGATTCCAATTGCCAGCGAAGCGAGCAGCGATGTGATGATATCAAGGCTGAATTGGAACACCACCATAAAGGAGAAAATTCCCAGCAAGGCATATACTACCGGAATCATACCCATGAGGCCTGCCATTGGAGAGCGAAACATTATCGAAACGATGATCCATACAATGATCAACGCGCCGATGAGAGAGTAGTACTGAGATTTTGTAACGAGTTCCGAGAGAACCAGGGCGAGGGTGGTTCCGCCGCCGATTGAATAGCTCCAGCCCTCGGGGAGATAGTAATCCCAGTAAGCCTTTATATTGTCGCGCAGAGGATTTATGATTTCTCTATCCTCTTTATTGAGCTGCATCGAAATAAGGGTTTTATCCGGCTCGAGACTGTCGTTGATTACATAATCGAGACTTCCGGAGTACAGCACCATATATTGAGACACCAAATCCTGAAGATCCCTTTCAGAGGAGAGGCCGTATTTGGCGGGTTCTCGAGGCAGTTCATCAAACGCACTGCCTTGGAAATTTTTAATTGAAAGGAATGAATCCACCAGATCGCCTGCTGAACTATCGACGCCGGCGTCCAACATCGCCGAGAGCAGCATGCCTGCGATGTCATTGTAGTTTAGACTCTCGGCATATAAGTCTGCTGATATCTCGGTGACGGAAAGATTTATGGCTTGTTCTTCCGAATTACTGCTTTCTGTTTCACCGAAAAATCCTCCCTCGGCGAAGAAGTCTAGAGTCTCTTCGGCTTCTCCGGCTTCCTGGTAAGGTACCCGATCATAGTTCATCACCTTGTTGATTCTCTTGATACTCGGCACGACGGTTTGAATACCCGGTACGTTCGGGTGATTATATTTGATAAATCCCTCGAAGCGCTCCAGCTGCTCGAGAAAATCCGGGCTGAAGACATCTCCCTTTTCTGGTGCTTCAATTATCCCCGACACCAACCCCGTTCCGCTCAGTTCATTGTTAAAGGTGTTCGTATCCAATGCCATCTGGCTGTCCGAACGAAAGAAGTCGATCATATCGGTACCGACTTTTATTCGGGGAACAGCGATAAAAGTGACTCCGATAAAGAGCAATGAAAACAAGGTGATAGGCCACTTGCCGCGGGTGACTATTTTTTCGAGAATGGTGAATATCCGCCTGGTTTTCGTTCGGTCTTCCAAGCTTTTATTTTTATGAAACTTTTCGGTATCTATTCCTTTCCGGTATCGTAGGCGAAGCAGCAGAGGAATGAGAATAAGTGTACTGATCTGAGCGAATACTACACCAAGGGCGCTCAGCACACCAAATACACGGAAGGGGCCGAGAGGGCTCGACAGCTGTGAAATAAAGCCCCCCGCCGTTGTTGCTCCAGCAAGGATTACTGACAGCCGGATTTTTCCGACACTTTCTCTGATGATAACGCATACCTGTTCGTAAGTCAGTTTGCCCGTTTGATGGTTTATATCATCGTAGAAGTGGCTCATGACGTGGATTCCGTAGGCACTTCCAACTACGAGGAGCAGTACCGGTACCAGCATGGTCGCCATGGTAAATGTAATGCGGAATAAACCAAGGATGCCGACAATCCAGATTCCAGCCATCACCAAGCTCAGGAGAGGGTAGAGAACACCCTCTATTCTGCGGAAGGAAATAAACATTACACCCAGTATGAGAATCGCGGCGATCGGGATGAGATAGGTGATATCGGTCATTACACTTCGGTTTATCTCATGTTTCACAACAGGTAGACCTGCAATTGGAAAGGATATATTCGCACTCTCATATCCTGCCGTCAGATCTCTAATCCGGTCATATATGATCTGATTTGTTTCTTTTGTCGTTCCGGAAGCAGGCTGCACGATTATAACCGCGAGTTTACTGCTGCGGGAAATGATTGTACCGAGGTATGCGTCCTGCCAGTCGATAAGCCGCTGTTTAAGAAGGGCTATCGAATTCTCCGAGAGATCCTCGAGAAGAGGAACTACTTCCATACCGTCGGAAGAGCTTTCTATATAGTCGGTGTTTGTTAATGATATTACTGTTCCGATATCCGGATCTGTTTCAAGGATTGAAGTGAGCTCATTAATCAGGCTCAGAACTTCCGGCTCCAGTACTGTCCCGAAGTTGACCTTGATTCCTATCATAATCGAATCAAGAGAACCGAATTCCTTTTCTATATGATCGTTTATCCGGGAGATCTTGTGGCTCTTGGGGATAAAGACATCCGTTGAGCTGTCAATATAGATATGTGGAAACCAGGAAAGCGCAAAGGCGCATAGAGCAAGAAATGCCGACAGGACAATGATATCTCTTCTCTTCTGATGCTTGTGCATGATCTCTCCGATGAAGTTTCGAGCCGTATAGTAGTCTGTAACTTATCGAGAGAGAGGAAGCGGGAAAATCACCTAATAGCGGGTATTGGGTCACCTTTTCGGGCGAAATTGCAGTCACCCGTTAGGGTGACTGCAATCGATTTATCTACTTCTGAACATGTATTCGTGCCGACCAGATTGCCCGGGGAGCGATTGTTCCCCGGATGGTTCCGCTTTCCAATGTTACGCTGTCAACATCAGTCGGCCGCTCGAGAAGATCGACCGCTTTTGCCTCGGTGATGGTGCCGGTATGTTTACCGTTGAGTTCGAGCTCAACATTGTCTATCTTGTCTGAAGGGTTGTATGCACGAATTATAAGGTCTGGCCCGTCTTCCGCCTTTTTTACCGATGCGAGAACCGAGGCGCCGGCATGCCATTGAATGAGATTTGCTTCCGACGGCAGGCCGCCTTCATGGGCGTCGGTGCTGATTATTCGAACAGGATGGTCAAAAGCCTGAGCGAGGCGTGTTGCGTCGCCGGATGAAACTTCAGCATCAAGCGGTCTCAAAGCCACATGAATCTCGTGCTTGCCGATTTCCGGCAGCGGGTCGGGATCGAAGCTTCCGCGGATGAGGGTGAGATATATTGTATTGTCTACAGCGGAGTGACCGTGTTTCGAGTCATTCATCATCAGCAGCCCGCGGGGCTTTCCGCCGATATTTCCTTCGAGGGCAGCCCATCGCAGGGCCGGAACTTCCTCGCCGTGTTTCATATCCCGTTTTATCGAGCCGAAAGGAACTTCATAACTCGGAACCGCGCTGCTCAGGCGGGTTGGAACAGCGAGGGTTAGTACGGGAGTGCCGGTAGTTTCGTTTCCGCGTTCAAACCATGTTCCAGTGATATGAAGATATACAGTCGGGTCGTTGCTTCGAATCTCATAGGTGAGGGTGAACTCTGATTCATGAAACCGGACCTTCACATCGAGGCTTACTTTGAATGGGCCTCTCTGGCGGCGGGAAATCTGTTTTACTTCGATCGGGAGATCCCCACCGGTATGCTCTATCGCCCACGCGTTCATCGATCGGGTTCTT
>JABGPX010000300.1 GCA_018644745.1 Spirochaetales bacterium | reverse complement strand
ATGGAAAAAACACCGGCAAAATACGTGTTATCGGTTCGCCACAGGAATCACGTGGGAGTTCTTTCGGCAGTTCTCAAAATAATCCGGGAAGCAGATATAAACGTAGAAAGCATGGAAAATATCATCTTTCACGGTGTTGAGGGAGCGTGCGCAAATATACAGATAGACGAGGCGCTATCTGAATCAGCGCTGGAAGGCATGAAAAATGCCGGCGAAGATATTCACTCAGTAATAATAAATCCGATCGCCTAAAGGAGCTTGCTACATGGGAGATTTCACCTATCTGCCCCACACGGCGGAGGACATTGAAAAGATGCTCGCTGCTATCGGAGTAGATTCTATTAACAATCTTTTTGATGACATTCCGCCGGATATCCTTTTCAAAGGAAGCTTGAATCTTCCCGAACCCTCCTCGGAGTTTGAAGTATACCAGCAGATGCGGGATCTCGCGACAGAGAATAAAAAGGCTGTCTCGTTTCTCGGATCCGGTATATATGATCATCTGATACCATCACTGGTGCCGTTTGTCCAATCACGCAGTGAGTTTATAACCGCCTATACACCATATCAGGCAGAGATATCGCAGGGAATTTTGCAAGCCATGTTTGAGTATCAGTCGCTTATCTGCTCCCTTACCGGCCTGGATGTTTCAAACGCATCGCTTTACGACGGCGCGAGTGCCGCGGCAGAAGCGTGCGCGATGGCGGTAAACAGTACCCGGGGGAAACGGAAGCTCCTTCTATCCTCCACGGTGAATCCCTCAACAATTGAAGTGATCAAGACATTCTTTAGCCAGATTGATGTCGAGCTGATCGAACTGCCTTCAAAAGCCGGTGTCCTGACCATCGAGACATTGAGATCGGCAGTCGATAAGGATACCGCGGGTGTACTTGTCCAATCTCCAAACAGATTCGGAAACGTAGAGAACTATGAAGGTTTCGCCGAGACCATTTGCGAAGAAGGTGCCCGGTTCATCATATCCAGCAATCCGTTATCCCTCGGCCTATTGAAATCTCCCGGTGAATGGGGCGCGGATATCGCGGTCGGAGACGGCCAGCCCTGCGGCCTGGCGCAAAACTACGGCGGCCCGGGAGTCGGGTTTATCTGCGCGGGCGCCCATATGATGAGGAAGATGCCCGGCCGAATTGTCGGCCAGACCCTCGATGCCGACGGCCAGCGGGCATTTGTACTCACTCTCCAGGCCAGGGAGCAGCATATAAAAAGAGAGCGAGCAACATCAAATATCTGCACAAACCAGGCGCTTGCGGCACTCGGAATGGCGGTTTATTTGGTTACCATGGGATCCGCCGGTCTACAAGAGACCGCGCTTCAAAATCACAGCAAAGCTCACTATCTGCATTCGAAGCTATTCGCCGAAACCACCGCGAAACCGCTTTTCGATCAGCCTTTCTTCAATGAGTTCGCCGTTACTCTGCCGAAGCCTGCGGCACAGGTAATCGATGTTATGCTCGAGATGGGCTACTTCGCTGGAGTACCTCTCGAGGGAGAAAATGAGATGCTCGTGACGGTAACCGAGAAACGGTCGAAGGATGAAATCGACGGCTATGTAGACGCATTGAGGAGAGTACTCGTATGACATTCCCGCTTATATTTGAACGCTCGAAACCGGGTCGAAGAGGTTATACTCTGCCCGCCCTTGATGTGCCGCTGATCGATCCAAAAAAAACACTACCAAAGTCGGTATTGCGGGAAGTGCCTGCGGATCTTCCCCAGCTTTCAGAAGGGGAAATTGTACGTCACTATGTAAACCTTTCTCATCGAAACCATTCTGTAGATACAGGATTCTATCCTCTGGGTTCCTGCACCATGAAATACAATCCGAAGATAAATGAGCAGGTTGCCTCTTTTCCGGAGTTCACGGCTCTTCATCCTTCCCAGCCGGTTTCCTCCGCCCAGGGCACTTTGAAGCTCCTTCACCGCCTCACGGATTTCCTTTGTGAAATAACCGGAATGAAGTGGGGAACTCTCCAGCCGTACGCGGGTGCTCAGGGAGAGTTTACGGGGATGAAACTGTTCCAGGCTTGGTTTACAGAAAGAAAAGAACACATGAGAAAGATAATCCTGGTTCCTGACTCGGCTCACGGGACCAATCCGGCATCCGCCCATATTGCCGGCTTCGAAGTACGGCAGATACCTTCGGATGAGCGTGGACTGGTATCTCTCAATGAAATAGAGCCTTATCTTAACGATTCTCTCGCCGGTATCATGCTTACCAATCCGAGCACTCTGGGGTTGTTTGAGACAGATATCAAAAAGATCTCCGATGCTGTTCATTCCGCCGGCGGGTTACTTTATTACGACGGAGCCAATTTAAACGCGGTAATGGGAAAATGCAGACCCGGTGACATGGGGTTTGATGTTGTCCATATAAACCTTCATAAAACATTCTCAACTCCTCACGGCGGCGGCGGTCCCGGTGCGGGTCCAGTCTTAGTCAACGAAAAGCTTATTCCATTTCTACCGGCGCCGACAGTCGAACACAACGGCGAATCCTACTTTCTCTCCGAAGGCCGGGATACTTCGATAGGCAGAATATCAGGATTCCACGGAAACGTAGGTGTTATGATTCGCGCCTTTGCCTATATCCTCACCATGGGCGGGTTAGGCTTGGAGAAGGTTTCCGAACACGCTGTCCTTAGCGCCAATTATCTGAGGGTGAAACTATCCAAAATATTCGATCTGCCTTTTGACAGACTTTGCAAACATGAGTTTGTTCTATCAGGAGAAGGATTGAAAAGTAAAACCGGTATTACCGGGATGGATGTTGCCAAACGCCTTCTCGATTATGGCATACATCCGCCTACGGTATACTTTCCGCTAATCATAAAAGAAGCGCTCATGGTCGAACCGACTGAAACTGAAGGTATTGAAACACTCGATAATTTCGTCTCGGTTCTGGAGGAGATCGTCGCAGCCGCGGCAGATGATCCGGAAATGATAAAGCACGCACCTTACAATACCCCGGTAAGAAGAGTCGATGACGTATATGCCGCGCGAAACCCGGTTCTACGATGGGAACAGGATAAGGAAACAACATGAAAAAGACACCGATGAATGATTGGCACCGCGAGCACGGCGCGAAAATGGTCGACTTCGGCGGTTGGGATATGCCGCTGCAATATGAAACAGGGATTCTCTCAGAGCATCTATCCACCCGGCGCAACGGGGGTATCTTTGACGTTAGCCACATGGGTAGATTTCTGGTCAGCGGCAGGGACGCGGTTGTTTATCTCCAGCATGTACTTACAAACAACGTGGAGGCACTTCACACCGGTCAGGCTCAATATACCATTATTGCCAATCCTGAAGGCGGGGTAATAGACGATGCGTATCTATATAGATTCAACGACAACGAGTACATGCTTATCGTAAACGCTTCAAACACCGAAAAAGACTGGCAGCACCTCAAGAATGAAGCTCAGCCGATCGAGCACGTAGAGCTCGTTGACGGTACCGAAGAGCTCTCAATGATCGCGTTTCAGGGACCACAGACAAGCCGTATCCTTGATTTCCTGCTCGAAGAGGGCGCTCTGCCTGAGACGGGCCACAACACTCTCAGCGAAGGAGTGCTGGCCGGCGTTCCGGTAAAAATGGCACGTACCGGATATACCGGTGAACCCGTCGGATTTGAGCTGTTTGTAGACGCAGGCAGCGCGGCGGAGATCTGGGATCTCCTCTATACAACGGGAAAATCGAAAGGAGTGGTCCCGGTCGGACTCGGTGCCCGAGATACTCTGAGGCTCGAAGCTGGTATGCCTCTCTATGGCCATGAGTTCGGAACGGATCCGGACGCAAACGATATACCCGCGTATTCTCATCCTTTGTGCGGAGTGGCGGTGAGCTTTACACCCCGCAAGGGTGACTTTATCGGCCGCAAAGCTTTGCTCGGGCAATACGAGCAGGTGAAGAAACTGAAAGTAGGAAACTACCTGCCGTCAAAAGAGCTGCGACGGCGGGTGCGGCCGGTCGCATTGATGGACAAAGGAGTGCTCCGAAATGGAGATAAACTCTATATAGACGATATCGAGGTAGGTGTTATTACCAGCGGCACCGCCTGCCCCTATTGGCTCTTCACCGGTGAAGGGGCAAATATGGAAATAACCGACGAATCGGTGCGCCGCTCTATCGGTCTAGGGCTTGTAAACGCGGAAATAAAATACGGCACCCCTCTGCACGCAGAATCCCGGGGCCGCCGCCTGTCGGTGCAGACTGTCCGGTACCATGGCCGGAGTGAAGCTCCGCCCTATTTCCGGGCCATTCCCGCGGATTGGAGCAAAAAGGTCCCGACCACCGAGTCGCGTCCGTACGAGAAAAAAGCCGCTGCTCTGGTTAAACGGGCATTGGATAATCATATCTGGCGCCAGAACCAATGCGTAAACTTGATTCCCTCAGAAATGACACCTTCTCCGATCGTACGCCTCTTATCAATCAGTGATCCTTCCGGGCGTTATGCCGAACACAAAAAAATGAAAGCCGTCTTTGAACGAGAGGTTTTCTATTATCAGGGAACTGACTTCATAAGCTGGGTGGAGGAGCGGCTCGCAGATGAGTTCGCGGAGTACCTCGGCTGCCCCCTAATCGAGGCAAGAATAATTAGCGGGCAAATGGCGAACACTACGGTTTTCAGCGCTCTGGTAGATCATCGCAATAGAACGGACCGGCGCAGCGAAGCGGAGCGAATCCGGCTCGCGATGACAAATCACCTCGGCAAGGGGGGGCATCTGAGCGCTCAGCCGATGGGAGCTCTCCGCCATTTCGTGGCCAGGGATCCGGTTACCGAACGGTTTTCGGTTATCAATTTCCCGGTAAGGAAAGATAACCCGTACATGATTGATCTGGAAGAAACGGCAAAAATACTCGACAAGAACAGCCCTGAGCTGCTGATACTCGGTAAAAGCATGGTAATTCATCGCGAACCTGTTCGGCAGATAGCAGCGATGCTCGCGGATATGCAGCAGAAACCGCTGCTCATGTACGACATGGCTCATGTCCTTGGACTCGTAGGACCTCATTTCCAAAAGCCCTTTGAAGAAGGGGCCGATATTGTGACAGGATCGACCCACAAGACATTCTTTGGAACCCAGCGCGGAGTGATCGGCGGGAACTTTACCGAAGATACCGCCTCCTACAAATTCTGGGAAGCAGTTCGTCGGAGAGCTTTCCCAGGCCAGCTCAGCAATCACCATCTCGGATCCCTTCTCGGACTTTATTTCGCGATCCTCGAGATGAACGCTTTCAAAGGCAAATATCAGCCTCAGGTTATCGCCAACGCCAAAGCTTTCGCGCGCGCGCTCAGCAGTTTAGGTATGAAAGTCCAAGGTGATCCGGATATCGGCTATACAGAAACTCACCAGGTATTGGTGGATGTCGGTTACGCCGAAGGATGCAGAGTCGCGGAAAATATGGAAGAAAGCAATATCATCGTAAACTATCAGGCTCTTCCAGGAGATGAAGGGTTTACGGCCAGCTCGGGCTTGAGATTGGGTGTGTCGGAGATGACTCGATTCGGGATGACAGAGAAAGACTTTGAAGAGTTTGCCGTGCTTTTCTCCGACGCAACGAAAGGCGCCGATGGGACCAAGGAGAAAGTCGCCGCGTTCAGACAGCGGTTTGTTACCATGAGCTTTTGTTTTGAGGAGGGTGTTATAACACCGCTCTTGGAGCAGCTGAAGGCACAATTCTAACTATCAAGCTCTTTTTCGTATGTCTCAACAAGAGCGAGGTATTTTTCACTGAGGCCAGGCGTCTTCGATTCCGCCGCAACATATGCGTCAAGCATTCCTGCACGCACGTTTTCCGGCAAAACGCGCTCGGCTAACGGATACAGAATGGTATCTTCTTTATCAATATGACCCCGGAGCAGTTCGATGTATCCGGCGGCGTTCTCGAGAATGACATCGATGGCGTCTGAGTCGCCTGCGAGCACTCTCTGCGCGGCTTCTTCCATGCCGCGCACATAATCTCGGCCCTGATCGTGTTCCATCAACATTGCTTCGATCGGCGACTGCTTCTCAGGCATACCGTTTTTGATAAGCTCCACGAAGAGCAC
>JABGPX010000742.1 GCA_018644745.1 Spirochaetales bacterium | reverse complement strand
ATAGAGTAGACCCTACGCACACTTTATTATACCGCGTTGGCCGCTTCTTATCCACAATATCTCCACTCTTGGTAAGGAATTAAAAAAAAAACCGGACAGCAAAGCTATCCGGTTTTTCTACTCTAAGTACTTGATCAGGAATCAAAACTAATCAGGACGCCCGGGCTCTTAGCGCCGGTGCCATAGGTTCCTGTATCATCAACCGGCACGACTAGTACTCGCAAATAGCTGCCGTTGTCAGCTGTCGTCGTAGTATAGGTCTTAGATTCGGTCGGCAAATCGGGCGACAAATCAATCAGAGCACCCTCGTCTGTCGCTGAAGTACACCTATACCAGTAATATTCGGTATTCCCCTCATAGCCGCCGATATCAGGATCATAAAACTCATATACGATTTCCAGTACCGAGGAGATGGTTGTTCTATCGCCGATAAGGGGCAGAGAATAAACAACCGGCAGTAAACTGTCGTCTCCGATGCCCGCGCTCCAGCCATCCTGCTCCGGATAGTCGCTGGGAGCCGGATTATAATAAGCGATCAAGTCACGATCCGCTTGTAATAAAGGAATAACCTCATCAATGCCCCAATGAAGAGCATCAGTTCCGCTCGTGTCGCTAAAGAAAAACACATGATAGCTGCCGCTGTCGGCCTGATCAAAGTAATATTTTCCGAGAGTACCCAGTCCTGCATTATCATAGTATCCATTTACTAAATCCGTTCCGGCGTTCTGTATCCACAAATCATGGGGGGGGAAACTTACCTCCGGAGGGATACTTGCTGTTGTAGCATCAATAGACACATTGACCAGATACTCCTGCGATGAACCATCTTCAGCGGTAACTATATATGTAACCTCTCCGGTGAAATCAACAGGAACCTCAGATGCGGGGCTGACTTCCGCTTTGTCGGAGATAGTGATCACCGGTACAAGTGCGGAGACATTAGTGCCGCCGGGTACAGTCAGGTCGACACCCGGTCCCTCCACTATTGTGCCGAAAGTATCATTTTCAAGGGCGGCGTTTAGAGCCGCGGGAAAATCGAATGAGAACATTTCCATTTCGTCTGATAGAGGTGCAAGCGGCACAATACCGGTAACCTTGTAGCTCTTGATCGTCGCCTCATGGTCCGCGGAGTCTATCAAACCTGCAACCTTATACTCAGATGTATCCGCATCGAAGCCGATTCCGCCCGCACTATGCAGATAAATGGAATATTTATCCAGATAAAAGAGACCCATTTTGCTATACATGTAGCGTCGGATCCTGTACTTTGTCCGCCTTGAACCGGTTAACGAATTATAGTCGAAGACTCCTACAACCCTGGGCGAAGATATCCACGGGTCCCGGCCCCGCCAGCTCCTACCTACGATCCAGAAAACACCTACGGTCGTACCAGGCTCAATAGTGGTTTCTCTATAAGTGTAGCCTTCGGTATTCACCGCGTTGCCGACAACTATTCTTCCGTCTTCGCTCTTGGCCAAGGGAGTAAACTCCCAGCCTAAAAAGCTGCGAAGCGCATACCTGGTAGAGCGGGATTTTGGAAAGAACTCATTCTCAACGACTGGGGGGCGACGGCCGCGATGGGCGATTTCAAAATTTGCGTCTTCTTCCGCGGCTAAATCCGTACTTAATGGATTCGGACAAGAGATGAGCATTACTGCTAAGAGCCCCACTAATCCAAACTGAACCAGAGATTTCTTTTGATACATAACTTCACTCCTCTCTTCATCAGGAAAGGTGAATTATCTTATTTAAATCACCCATGGGAAAAAAAAGCTTATCATGAAGCGGCGTTTTTCAGATCACCATTACGATGTCGTACATGAAAAATGATTTTTTCCTCATATCCTCTTTTAAGCCTATCGCATACAATGCAATCTATCCACGCGGTAACCTATATTTGCACATAATCCTCATACCGAGGTGATTCCGCATAGATTACAGTAATGATAAGGCACCAGAATTCAAGAGTATATACAGATTGAGTATGAAATTACCTAGTTCTATCGGCAAAACACGTGCAGGGAGTACTACTTCCGTACCACAAAAGCTCTATCTCGCTCCGAGGGACCAATTACCCTTTCTCGAGTCTTTGACTCTCCGCGGCGGAGGTTATAGAATGGCGCCGTGGAAAAAACCATCCGAAAAACTGAAGTAGACGGTATTATCCAAATTCCCGGATCAAAATCCCAGACAATTCGCGCCCTGATAATAGCCTCTCTTGCTGATGGCGAAAGTATCATACTCCATCCTCTCGATTCATCGGACACAAGATCCTGTCTAAACGCATGCAGGGCTTTCGGTGCGGAAATATCCGAAAGCAGTGGCCGATGGACTGTAAAGGGCACAAACGGGCAGCCGGAAACACCGGACAATGTAATCGATGTCGGAAACTCTGGTACCACCCTCTACCTGCTGACAAGTGTCGCAGCCCTTCAGGAAAACTGGATTGTGTTTACCGGAGATGAGCAGATTCGGTCGCGTCCGGCGGAGGCGCTTCTCGCCGCCTTGAGAGATCTGGGCGCAAGGACATTGTCGACAAGAGAAAACGGCATCGCCCCGTATCTGATCGGTGGCCCTATTGCCGGGGGTGAGACGACTATCGAGTGCCCGACCAGCCAATACCTTTCCAGCCTGCTTCTCGCGGCTCCTTTGGCGCAGAAAGATACGACAATTCGTATTTCACTGCTGAATGAGCAGCCGTATGCGGAAATGACATTGAAATGGCTCGATGATCAGGGAATAAAATATTCCAACGACAATTTCCAGAATATCCATATTCAGGGCGGTCAAAAGTACAGAAATTTCACAAGGGCAATTCCGGGTGATTTTTCCTCGGCTACTTTTTTCCTCTGCGCCGCCGCCGTAACAGGCGGTACAGTTACTATAGAAGGTCTTGATTTTGAGGATCCCCAGGGTGACAAGGCTGTTGTGGAAATGCTTACACACATGGGCTGCGCGGTAGAAATCTCGCCGAGCAAAGTAATCATTCGCGGGGGAACACTTACAGGCTGCGATCTTGATCTGAATGCTACACCGGATGCGCTTCCCGCCCTGGCCGCGGCGGCATGTTTCGCCGAGGGGACGACAAGACTCATGAATGTCCCCCAGGCAAGACTCAAGGAAACAGACAGAATAAAGGTCATGTGCGAGGAGCTATCGAAGATGGGCGGCCGGATTCAGGAGATGCCGGACGGTTTGATAATCCAAGGCAACGGCCCCGGCAAAGGGCTGCGCGGAGCATCTGTGAACGGATGGAGCGATCACCGAGTCGTAATGGCCCTTGCTGTCGCCGGACTGGGAGCCTCCGGTGAAACCGCTATCGAAACCGCGGAAGCGGTAGACATCACTTTTCCCGGTTTTTTCGACCTTCTCGATAGCATATGTACGAAATAACACCAGGCTAAATCCAGTTGAGGAAAATACTATGAAAATCTACGACCTGAGAAGCGACACGATAACCAAGCCGACAGAAGATATGCGAAAGGCTATGTACAACGCGGAGGTAGGCGATGACGTATACGCCGAGGACCCGACGATAAACGCGCTGCAGGAAAAGGCAGCCGCTCTTGTTGGCAAAGAGGCTGGAATCTTCGTTCCGTCAGGTTCGATGGGTAATCTCATTCCGATCTATCTGCTTTGCGGCAAAGGAAATGAGCTGATTGCCCACAAGCAATCCCACATTTTGCACTATGAGATGACCAGCCTTGCATCTATTGCCGGCTCGATGGCAGTTTCCGCGGAGGGAGATCGGGGAATACTAAGGGCCGAGGTTATCGAAGAGCTTATTAGAGGGGATATCTACTATTTACCCCGCACTACCCTTATCGAAATCGAAAACTCCCATAATCTGGCCGGGGGAACCTGCTATTCCAAGGCTGATCTGGAGGGGGTAAGCAGGTTGGCCGCCTCTAGGGGAATCACCGTACATATGGATGGCGCCCGGCTTTTCAACGCGGCGGAATATACCGGTCTGTCGGCGGCGGAGACCTGCTCGTATACCGACACTGTGACCTTTTGTCTCTCAAAGGGCCTCGGTGCGCCCGTCGGCAGTATGCTATGCGGAACCGCGGATTTTATTGCTGAAGCAAGACGTGTCCGTAAGCTTCTCGGCGGCGGAATGCGGCAGGCCGGTGTTCTTGCCGCGGCGGGCATATATGCGTTGGATAATAACATCGATCGACTGGCGGAGGACCATGAAAACGCTCGATCTTTAGCCGCTGTATTGAGCCGAATGGCCTGGGTCGATCTGAAACCTGAATCTATTGAGACAAATATCATTTATTTCAGCACACCGAACCACGCTGCCGCGGATGTAAGCGCCGCGCTCAAGGATAACGGAGTGCTCTGCCATGCCACCGGGCCGGGAAGCATCCGCATGGTTACATGTCTCGAAACTACCAGAGATGACATATCCGAGGTGTGCAGGATAATCGAAAAGCTGCAGATTTAGTCAAAACAATTCAAGGCAGCTATACGCTCTTTTTAAGAACTACCGCTCTGGCGCCGTGTTTTTTTCGGCTTCCATGGAGAACCATTCCCCGCATGAGATGCAGAAGTCGATGGATACCGGTGCTCGAGGCACCGGCGATTACCAATCCACCTGTCTGCAGAAGACCTGCGGCAGCCTCGGCGGCCTGCTCCTGCCAAACTGAGCCGCCATCTGCAGGCGGTAATAAAAACAATAATCCGAGAGAGGCCGACGGGATGACACCCGCGGAAAGCGACAGGGAAGGCAGGTGAAGAGGAACAATCCTGTTCTTGACGCCGCTGTTCTCCAGATTCCGGGTGCATATTTCTATCTGCAAGGCATCACGAGACCCGAGATAAATGGTGCCCAGCCGAATATCTGCTATTCCGCTCGCCACTGACGCGGTATGCCCCTGCCCTGGATTCCATATCAGTGTATCGCCCTCGATATCGGTTTTCCCGGCAAGATGGCTATTCAACAGATCCAATGTCAAAGCCGCGTTTCGTCCGATATTGTCGAAATCCGGAAGATTAAACACGGTGTCCATCCGCCAGGCAGCTGGGCCATAGGCGAAATCGCCGCTGTGCCTGATATACGGCTTCAAGTGAGAAGCTGTCTCGCCTGTGCCCTTAAAATTCTCGTCTTTTTGTATATGGTATACTCGGTGGTCCCGGGTTTCCTCTGTGTGCACGACTAACCCTCCCAGGCGCTCGATCGCGGCGCCCAGAAAATCTGCCAGGGGCATGACAATTACCACCGCAGCTGTCCCTTCAATTTCGAGATGTCCCAAAGCATCGGCGATCATACCTTCGAGTACCGGCTGACCGGCTTTGGCCGGCAGGTTGGACAGCACAAGACCAAACTTTCTGCCGTTTAGCTGTTGGAAAGCGAGCCCCCCGGCAAACTCCGCGTTATCCGCAGTGCCGTTGAGTTCGCAATTAGACTCGGTAAACTCGAGAGCGAGTGCATCTCTATCCTGAAATACGCACGTCGCACCGGGTAGTTTGCGCTGAAGACAGATTCCGAGCACTCCGGTCCCGCATCCAAGATCGACCAATGTATCTATCTCTTTCAATTCTATGTTCTGGACAACACTCTTCAGCAGGAGTTTGGAGCCGGTATCCACGGTGAAGCTTGAAAACAAGGATAGAGAGAGATCGAGCTCAATTCGTTCTCCGGCAAACGAGAAATCAACCCGTTTGTTGAGATGCTTTTCGATTAATTCATTCATATACTCTCCGCTAAAAGTAAAAAAAGAGCTTTTCGAGAGCACTCGTAAGGTCAAAATCAAAAGCAGATAGAAGTATTCGGCTGTATGAGCCGCCCTTCAAAAAGGGATTGTGGCCGATTTCAGATTCCGCGACCCAGCCAAGTTGGAAATAGGAGTGCCAGATGCCCTGACGTACAATTTGCTCCTGCAAAATCGAAAGCTTATCCGCCATAGTGCAAATATAGAGTCCGCAGGTATAGAGCCGTGCCTGATAAATGGAGCACAGCTTGTCCTCGAGAAACATGCAGGAAGCCCCGGTACCGGAAGTTCCTTTTCGGAGAGTAATCGGTTCGGCCTGATTATACTCATAGAGCAGCGCGGCGGTTGTTTTATCAAATCCAT
>JABGPX010000207.1 GCA_018644745.1 Spirochaetales bacterium | reverse complement strand
CCCGCTGGTATACTCGGTTGGTGACATCCTCGATACCGCCGTTATCCGTATAGGTTTGTTCCAGCGTGCCTACGATTTCGCCACGGCAATGGGCCTTTTCAAAAGCGCTATAGGGGTTGCGTTAATTGTCACCACAAATCTCATCATCCGAAAATTCAGCGATTACGGGGTCTGGTAATCTATGAGCGAATTGAGACCATGGTACAACATGAAGCGATCTTTCGGCGGATGGGCTTTTGATACGTTAAATCATCTCGTGCTCATTCTTCTCGCCGCCTCAATAATTTATCCGTTCTGGACCACCCTTTTACTTAGCTTTTCCCCGATGTCAGAGTCAAACTCTCTTGGTTTTAAACTGTGGATAAATGAGTGGAGTACGGGTGCATATAAATTCGCGTTTTCAACGTACGGTAACATGGGCGTCGCTTATGTAAACTCTATTTACAGGACCGTCTTGGGAACCACCCTCGCGGTAATCTTTGCGTTGGCCGCAGCGTACCCGCTGTCAAAAAGGAATTTACCTGGCAGGACATTTCTCACCATAATTATTCTCATAACGATGTTTTTCAGCGGAGGAATGATAACTTCGTACCTTCTGATTCGAACCCTCGGCCTTATGAACACCCGTATGGCTCTCATTCTGCCGAACTTAGCGATAGGCTTTCACATCATCATAATGCGAAACTTCCTGATGACCATTGATGATGCTTACGAAGAATCGGCGCTTCTCGAAGGCGCCAACTACGTGCAAATCCTTCTCAGAATAATCGTGCCGTTATCCAAGCCGGTAATTGCGACTATCGCTCTTTGGTCGGCTGTATTTCATTGGAACGAATGGTTTCAGGCAATGATGTACCTTACCGGCGACGACAAAATTGTACTGCAGCGGCTGCTCCGTAAGATGATCCATGAGATGGAGGCGATTTTATCCGGTGATATGGCGAACTTCGAGCTATTAAATGATTTGGAGCTGCCGACCGCGGCGCTTCAGGCAGCAATGACGCTGCTTACAATAGGCCCGATATTCCTGCTTTATCCATTCCTGCAGCGCTACTTTATCAAAGGTATTTTTGTCGGATCCCTCAAGGGATAATCCATAAATCAGCATTATTATCTTGACGCACACATATTCTGCATATAAAATGCAATAATCAATTCGTGCGAGGGAGAGCTTTGAGCAGGCCTGAAACGAGTTCAGCGACTATAGATAGACCAAACCTCAACCATATTGTCAGAGAACACGTAAAAGGAACGATCTTTTCCGGTTTTATTAAACCGGGAGACAAAGTTTCGGAAGATGAAATTGCCAAAACTCTCGGAATAAGCCGAACACCTGTAAAACTCGCCTTAACGGAACTGGCAACTGAAGGTCTCGTTGAATTGGTTCCGCGCCGTGGAGCTTTCGTGAGACAATTTTCGGATAACGACGTAATAGAAATCTATGAAATCCGGGAAGCGATAGAGGCTCTCGCGGCTCGCTTGGCCGCCCGGCATATCACTGAGGAAGGAATTCAATCGCTAAAAGCAATAAATAGCAGGTTTGAAGCTGTTGCCGAAGATTTTCTCAGTGCCACGGGTGAAAAAAAACAACGGATATTGCGGGACATGAAAGCGGCTGACCTGGATTTTCACCGGGAGCTGTTATACGCAACCGGCAACAAACATCTCATAGATTTCATGGGAATACAGGTAATCGAATTTCACAGCTTTCTCTACGGGTATCCCCGCAATCCTGAAGTGGAGATGCCGATAACGAGAGACCAGCATAGCGAGATAATCAAGGCTCTGGAGGAAAGAGACGCGGAAAAAGCCGAAAAGATAATCCGCGAACACATCTCAAAAGCAAGACTACAAATACAAAGGAGCATATCTCATGGCTGATGCGGTGGTCCAAATCACCAATCCGGATAGACAGAGCTTTATTTCCGGAAGACTCAAGCGGGAAAAGCGCCGAAAGGCCCGCAAATATCTACTTCTCTACGTTTTCTTTCTTGTTCCAGCTGCGCTGCTTTTCATTTTTCACTACATACCGATATACGGTATTACAATTGCGTTCAAAGATTATCGAATTCTCTACGGAATAATGGGAAGTAAGTGGAATGGTTTTGCTCATTTCACGCGGCTGATAACAGATCCTTACTTCGGCAGAATCTTCTGGAATACCATTGTTATCAGCTTTTACCGGATAGCTTTTGGTTTTCCGGCACCGGTAATACTGGCCTTGCTTATCAATGAAATAAGCAATATGCCGTTTAAACGGATTATTCAATCAATATCCTATCTACCCCATTTTATGTCATGGGTGGTACTCGCGGGCATTATTATCGAAGTTCTCTCACCGCAGCGTGGGATTATCGGAACGATATACAAAGCATTCGGCGCCGAGCCGCCAAATCTCCTTACCAGCATCAAGTTCTTCAGACCGATGCTGATTTTAACCGGTATCTGGCAGGCTGCCGGGTGGGGTACGATTATCTACCTTGCCGCAATTTCATCCATCGACCCTGGACAGTACGAATCCGCGGCAATTGACGGCGCAAGCCGATTTCAACGGGCGCGATACATTACCATCCCGGCGTTATACCCGGTAATGACAATCCTGTTCCTGCTTCGTCTTGGCCATGTGCTGAACGCGGGGTTTGATCAGATTTTCAACCTGTACAATCCGATTGTGTATGAGGTTTCGGATATTATCGATACATTTGTGTACCGGGTCGGTCTTCTAGACAGACAGTTTGATTTTTCAACCGCCGTCGGCTTGTTCAAGAACGCCATCGGTGTGGCGCTGATTCTCGGCACAAATGCCGTAGTAAAGAGGTTTAGTGAATATGGCATCTGGTAATATCCCCGCCGTACCGGCGGTAAAGCAGCCGAAACCCGGCCGCAAAATGGTTCGTTTCTACAGCAGAAAAACCCGCGGAGAAATCGTATTCGATTTTTTCAACGTAATTTTGCTATGCCTGTTCTGTTTAACGATTCTCTATCCATTCTGGTCCACCATTGTATTGAGTTTCTCAGATATCGATAACGCGAACACTCTTGGATTCAAGGTTTGGATTCCAAAGTGGTCATTTACCGCATATCAATACGCCTTTTCCAAGTATGGGCATGTCGGTACGGCTTACCTTAACTCGATCTTCCGTACCATCGTAGGAACACTGCTTGGGGTCTTCATGATCCTTCTCGCCGCCTATCCGCTATCAAAAAAAGATATCCCGGGTAGGAATATAATGACGATCTATATCCTCATTACGATGTTTTTCAGCGGTGGTCTTATACCGACATATTTGCTCATCCGGAATATAGGACTTTTTAATTCGAGGTTTGCCCTCATACTGCCGGTACTCGTACAGGGGTACTATGTAATTATCATGCGAAACTTTCTCATGACCATAGATCCTGCCTTCGAAGAGTCGGCGTTTATGGACGGAGCGAACTATTTCCAGATACTCACCCGAATAATAATACCTCTATCAAAACCGGTAATTGCCACCGTGGCCCTATGGGTTGCGGTGTATCATTGGAACGAGTGGTTCATGGCGTTGATCTACCTAAGCAGTGAAAGGAAGATTGTTCTGCAGCTGCTGCTCCGACGGATGCTGCAAAACATCACAGCGCTTCAAAACGAAGAAATGCAGGCGTTTATGGATGTAGAGGACGCTCAGCTGCCGACCCAATCGGTTCGAGCTGCTATAACCGTTCTCACCATCGGACCTATTATCTTTTTCTACCCCTTCCTGCAAAAATACTTTATCAAAGGTATTTTCTTAGGATCACTAAAGGGGTAATTTATACTAGTCTCTCAAACCTTATAGGAGGGTTTATATGAACAAACGGTTTTTTATTGCCATCATACTTACGATGGCGCTTCTGACACCTGCGGTGCTAATAGCCGGCGGCGATTCAGAAGGTTCTTCTTCCGAGGCACCCATGAAAATTACATGGATGGCCCAGCACGAAGAAGCGTGGGCTTACCAGATTTTCGAGGAAAAGTTTAACGTAGACATCGTACCGAACGGTATTTACGTTAATGACAAAGAGCGCGTAAGCGTTATGCTTGCTGCGGGTGAATTCCCCGACGCAGGTCCGAGTTGGGATGATACCATACAGCTCTACGAAGACGGAGTATCGCGGCCGGTTTCCAAGGATTTAATTCGTAAATGGGCACCGGAAATAACTAAAATCTACGACCGTTTTGGAACCGGCTGGATTGCGAATTCAAATCCCGCAGACAGAGAGGAACTGCTCGCGATTAATGGAATAGCCGCCAGCACAGACTACAACATCTTCATGCCCATGATTCGAGCAGACTGGACACTCAAAGTCGGCGGAACATTACCGGGATACGAAGAAAAGAAGATGCCCCTAGACGGCGATGACAGAGTTTACTTTTTCGACTACGACGTAACTCTTGATCAGTACGAAGATCTGCTTCGGGCATTCAGAGACGGAGATCCTGACGGAAACGGCAAAAACGACACCATTCCCTACGGCGCAAATAACAACGTATGGCGCAGTTTCCACGTCCTCGCAGGCGCTTTTGGAGTGCTTTGGGGACCAACGACCGGCAGCGGTGTTGAAACTGCAAACAGAATCGTCAATGGTGAGCTTGTTACCATGCACGTCGATCCGGGCACAAAGCAGCTTATTGAAATGCTGGCCAGATGGTACGCGACAGGGCTGCTCGACAGCGAGTTCGCGAGTCAAGACATTAACAAGGGATGGGAAAAAATCGCGGCCGGCTTAGTCGCGTCCACCGCGGAAGTTGTAACATATGCGGGTAATCCCGCTCTGAACACAAGACCTCCGAGTGGATTTGTTAAAGATGAAGAACTCGGACGGCCCGGTGCTGAAGTCGTGGTGCTTCCTCCTTTTATCGGACCTAACGGCGATCAGGGTGCCAAATCCTATCGGCCTTTTGTACCTTCCGGCGGATACAAGTTCATCATAAATCGAAAAGTTGAAGACGATAAAGCCGCGAAAATTCTTCAGATAATCGACTACGGACGAGCTACTGAAGAAGGATTTATCTACTTCATGTTCGGCAAGCCCGACGTGCACTTTGCATGGGAAGGCGAAGCATGGAATTCGAAACCTCTTGCAAAAGACGCATCTCAAATTCCAGCCGGCGAAATGGCCCAGGGCTCCTGGTCTGTATACCCGCCTTTCTACACACCGGAATTTCTCAAGTACGTGTATGCCGAGGACCTTGGAAAGTTTGCCAAGGCCTTTCTGTCCGCTCCTCGCGGCCAGTCGCTCTCATACCGCACACATACTTTTGACATCCTGAATGAGACCAAACTTCCGGACATACTCCGCAACAGCGGCGATACTTTGAACACTCTTTTCAACGAGTTTTTCTTCAAAGCCATTACCGGTGAAATTGACGTAAACACCCAGTGGGATGCATACGTAAAAGAATGGAAGGCAAACGGTGGACAGGATCTTCTAGACGAATTAGCGAAAGCACCGTTGGTTTCCGGCCTGAGACAAGGTAAGATAATTTACTAAATCTGATCACTATCTGATCAGATACCTGGTTACCACAGCAGCACGGCATCGGTCGTGCTGCTTTTTTTTTCCCAACACATTATAATAATCCTCAAGTGATCAATGTAAAAAGATTCTTTCGCCTCATTTTACTGCTCATCGTCGCGGTAATGCCGGTATCGACCGCTGGTGCTCTTCCCGGTCTAGACTTCAATTTCCGGATCTGGGGTGGCGATCTGGCAATCCGATGGCCGGTTCCGGCCGGAGATCCTCACGGGACGACAAAAATACTCACCTTTGTCGGCGGCGGGAGTGAGGACGCCTGGTTTTTCACAGAACAGCAAGACAGCACATTGATAAACCTGGCAGGCGGAATCGGAATCCAACGGGATTTTGCCTTTGGCGGCCAAGAGCTCGCCGTAACCGGTATCATGAGAAGCAGATGGGAAAATCTAACCCCCGATGGCCAAAAGCTTATCGAAAACACGCTGCAGGCGGCAGCGGGAATCCGCAGCGCCGCCGCGGCACCCTTGTTTATTGGTCCTTTCCCATGGAGCTATGATTTAGAAGCAACCGCCGCGTGGTCACCGTCGCTTGGTCTGGCAGATGAAGCGAATTATCTGCG
>JABGPX010000310.1 GCA_018644745.1 Spirochaetales bacterium | reverse complement strand
TATTGAAGCGGGATTCCCTATTTCCTCCCCGGAGGATATGGAGGCGGTCCGTATCATCTCCGCGGAAGTCCGCAAGCCGGTAATCTGCGGGCTCAGCCGGGCACGTATTGAGGATATCGATGCTTGCGGAAAGGCCCTCGAACCGGCCGCGAAATCCAGGATACATACGGGTCTCGGGGTATCAGATATTCATATACAAGGAATTTTTGCGGACATAAAATACGGCAGTACCCTCGCGGAAAAGCGAAAAACCGCCTTATCCATGTCTATAAGAGCAGTACTCCACGCCAAGGGATTTACGGATGACGTCGAATACTATGCCATGGACTCGGCTCGAGCGGAGAAAGGCTTTCTTTTTGAGCTTTTTGACGCGGTTATCGAGGCCGGAGCAACGGTAATAAATATTCCGGATACGACCGGCTACGCAGTACCCGAGCAATTCGGAAGGCTTATCGGAGAGATTTATGAACGAACCAAGGGCACAGGCGTTGTATTGAGCGTGCATTGCCATGATGACCTTGGAATGGCAGTCGCAAACACGCTTGCAGGCGTGCGGAACGGTGCTCGGCAGATTGAAAGTACCATGGCCGGTATCGGAGAACGGGCAGGAAACTCGGCGCTCGAAGAAGTCGTCATGGCCCTGCGAACCCGAAAGGACTATTACAATGTAGATACGGCTATAGCTACTCAAGAGCTTTATAAAACCAGCCGAATGGTCGCGGATGCATTGAGCATGAATATTCCCGCGAATAAGGCAATAATCGGGGCAAACGCCTTTTCCCACAGCTCAGGTATTCACGTCGATGGTGTTCTCAAGGAAAGACAGACCTTCGAGATAATGGAAGCTCGCGATGTCGGTGCTCCGGAGAGCAGTGTTGTACTTACCGCCCGAACTGGACGGCACGGTATAAGCCATCGACTGAAAGAACTCGGGTACTCAATTGAAGGAGATGATCTCGAGAAGATCTATGAGCGATTCCTCAAAGTCGCAGACAAGAAGCAGGAAGTCTATGATGAAGATCTCATCGCGATTATTCATGACGAGGTGCATTCATTTCCATCTCACTACAATCTAGAATATCTGCATACCACAAGCGGCACCGGTACCATCCCGACCGCTACGGTCAGATTAAAAATCGGTGACACAACCGTACAGGGATCAGCATGCGGAGACGGACCGGTGGACGCGACATACCGGGCCATCATCTCGCTTTCTGAGTTGAATATCAATCTATCAAAGTATGAAATACGAGGGGTAACTGGTGGAACCGAAGCAATGGGTGAGGTTCTTGTGCGCCTCGAACTCAACGGCCGAACCGGCGCCGGGCGCGGTGTTTCAACAGATATTATCGAAGCGAGTGCCCGAGCCCTGGTAGATGGGCTGAACAGGCTCGAAGCAATCAAAGATATACGGCTCAATGAATGAAAAATAATGGGAAAACCCCTACTAAATATTGAAGATAATTGATATAATTGCAGCAGGTAGGAAAATGCCCAAGCTTTTGACAGGAATTGCATCCCCACCGGACGTTCCGGCAATACTTTCATTCTGGCAGAAGTCGCAGAATGCTTCATTCAGCACCGCTGCTGCCGGAATGGGTCTCAAAGACTATGTGTCAAAAAATCCGTTCATGTGCCTTGTTGCCGAACAAAGCGGCAAGATCTGCGCGACGGTTGTGTACGGTATCAAAGAACATCGGGGTTTTATCCATCACATAGCGCTGGATCCTGACTATATTGGCTCCGGCGTGCTGGAATCCCTGGTTGACGAGGCTTTCAGCGCGCTGCGAAAACGCAGCTGCACTCGATGCCACATTTTTGTTCATGATATGGCTAGTAACGCGGTAACCAAAGAAATTATCGAGAAAATAGAATGGGCACGGGCTGCCGGTTCGCAGATATATACCCACGATCTGGAATATCCGCTTCATACCGACGAAATTTCCACAGATTAGCACTGGCGCAACTGTTATTCGAAAACCTCGAACTGCCCCATCATGCCCTGATCTTCATGAACGAGTAGATGACAGTGATACATGTACAGCCCTGTAAAATCTTCATAACGAGCTATAAATCTCACAGTTTCGCCCGGCCAAACCAGGACAGTATCTTTCCATCCCGCAAGATACGCGGGAGGATTATCACCATCGATATCCAATATTTGGAACTGTACATCGTGTACATGGAATGAATGAGGAATGTTCATCATCCCCATCGGGACGTTCTTCACTTCCCATATTTCCGTAGCACCTAATGGGATTCGCACATCAATCCTATTCATGTCCATAGCCTTGCCGTTAATCCGAAAGACACCCATCATGCCGGTTTCCATATTGAACACCCTGGTCCGCTCAGAATCCTCTTCCGGTATCGGAATGATAGTATTGAGGCGATCGGGCAGTTTTGTCTCGACGCCTTGTTCACCATCAGCTTCGAATCTGATCGCATGATATAAGCCACCGGAGTATTGGTTCACATCAAGATAAACCGACTCACCGTTTTCATACCTCGAGAAATCGACAACTATCTCTGCTCGTTCACCAGGTGAAAGGATCAGCGATTCCATCTCAACCGGAGCATTGAGAAATCCCCCGTCGGTGGCTATTTGGGTAAATCGGGAATTGTCGTTCAGAGTATATTGATGAATTGTCGAGTCCGAGCCGTTAAGTAGTCTGAACCTTACCAATCCTCTCGATACGGCAAGATACGGCTCGTGGACACCGTTAACAAGAACCACATTTCCAATCACGCCATGCATAATATCCGGTGTTCCCGTAACATACGCGAACTCGCCATTTTCAAAAAAACGCTTGTCCTGGATAATTAATGGAATATCATCAACTCCGTATTTCTTCGGAATCGCTAAGGCGTCAGAATTCTCATCATCAATAATTATCATCCCTGCAAGCCCCTTATATGCCTGCTCTCCGGTCTTTCCCAGAAGATGAGGATGATACCACAAGGTCGCCGCCTCCTGGGCCACCTCAAAGAAGGGCTTCCACACCGCTCCGGGCTCAATTACCTGATGTGGACCACCATCCATTTCGCCGGGAATATGAAGCCCATGCCAATGAACCGTTGTTTTCTCATTTAGTTCGTTAATTACATCAATTTCGATCATCTCTGAACGTCTAAATCTGATCGTCGGACCAAGGAAATCGCCGTTGAAGCCGTACGTGGGCGTCTCGAGGCCATCAATAAATGAAACGCTGCCCTTTTGAGCAGTTAGCTCAAAGCTGAAAAGTCCAGTGACCGCGGATGTTTTCTCGAGCAACGGTGGAATCGGGAGAACCGTAGAAAAAAGATTGTTATCACCAAAGCTGTACATCGCAGTAAGTAGAAAGGCCCATGTTATAATACGTTTCATATCTTCATCCTATATCCCCTGGAATGCAAACCAGGCAGTAAGAGCTTCGGAAAAGTTGAGAACACCGCTAAAGGATAGAATCGACGCGGTGAGGAAAAGCAGGAAGAATACAATTCTTACCGGCCGAACTACCCGCACGATAGTGAGAGTTTCGCCCTCGCCGGTTTCGCCGGTATTCACTTGCCGCATCTTCATTATCTTTCTGATATAAAAAGTCACAACCAGGAGCGCAAAGGCCAGAAAAACCGCGCCGAAAGCGTACCGCGCAGCTGCCGGATTTTCAAGTTCCCATGTTTCGATCCTGTACGCGAGGGAAAATAGAAAAATGTTCAGCTTCTGCAATCTTCCGAATAATATGAGAGCACCGACAAATATCAAAAAAACACCGCTTCCGATTTTTATGCTTTTCAGATGCTTTTTAATCTTATCAAGCTGCTTGAGAGCAAAGGGAAGGAACAGCCCGGTGAGGAGAAAAGGAAGCCCGAGACCAATGGAATATATCGACAGCAGCACGATACCGCGGCCAAGACTCCCGGAGGTTCCCGCAAGAAAGAGGATCGAGCTGAGTATAGGTCCAATGCATGGCGACCATCCGGCGCCGAAGGCCATACCAAAGAGCAAAGCCGCCGGTTTACTCGTCGGGCGCTTTTCCATCTGAAATCGCTTTTCAATATTAAGAATTTTCCAAAAATCGAAAATGAAATTCAAACCGAGCAGAATAACAACAATACCGGCAATGATGTTAATTATTTGAGTAGCTCCCCCGAGCAGGGCAAAGGTCGAGGAGAATAGAATTCCGAGAACCATGAATACAATGGAAAACCCGATGACAAAGAAAATTGTGTTGGTAAAAGCGGAAAGCCTGCGGGCTCCGCTATCCTTCATCTCCTGTATAGTGGTCCCGCCCATCAGAGAGAGATATGCGGGAATCAGAGGGAGAATGCACGGTGAAAGAAATGAGAGCACTCCGGCAACAAATGCCAGCCCAAAATTCAGATCAATTCCCACTACAGTGCCTCGATGACCTTCTTGAGCATTCCGCGCACCTCATCGGCGACTTCGCCGAGATTCTCATTTTCCACTGCCGTCATTGAAGCAATCGGATCTATTGCCGCTACCTCGACGGTGCCATCATCATATTCCTGCACAATCACGTTGCAGGGAAGCATGAGTCCAATTCTCGGTTCAGCCAAGAATGCTTTGTAAGCAAACGATGGATTACATGCACCTAGAATACGGTACTTTCGAAAATCCACATCAATTTTCTTCTTCAGGGTAGCTTGTACATCGATCTCCGTAAGGACACCAAAGCCTTCTTTTTTCAGCTCATTGGTGGTTCTTTCAATAGCTTCGTCAAACGTACATTCCATTTTTTTGTTAAATGAATATTCCATGTTTTTTCCTTGGCGTTAAATCTATCCCTAAAATACAAACCTTGGTCACAGTAAGCAAATCCTTGCTTTTATGCCGGAATTCATACTACAATTCTCGAGTGATATTACCTCGCCGTTTTCCCTCTTACCTTTTCATCAGCATATGGCTGCTTTTCTCATCTCTTGGATATGTTTCAGGCCGCCAGGCTATCTGGATGACCGAGACAACCAATCCGGAGGATCTGGAAATCCAGCTGGTCACCATTGAGCCGGGAGATGAGTTATATTCGTGGTGGGGACACTCGGCGATTGTTGTTACCGATACCCGGCTGGGAGAATCACGATTTTACAATTACGGCCTTTTCTCATTCGAACAGGAGAGCTTCTTTACCAATTTTGCTATGGGAAAACTCCTTTTCGAGGTGGGGGCATACCCGACCCTCCCCGCTCTAGAATCATACAAAAGACAAAACCGAGAAATCCGCATTCAGACATTGAATATACCTGCAAAAACAAAGCTGGAAACCGCCAGGTTTCTCGAGAACAATATCCTCCCGGAGAACAAGCAGTACCTGTACGATCACTATTTCGAAAACTGTTCCACCCGGCTGCGGGACATACTGAATATTGCATCTGGCGGACGCCTCAAGGATGTAAGCACCGAATCCGCGGGATATACATTCAGGGAGATAACCCGCCGATTTTCAGGTTCTCATTTCCTTGAGGACACCCTTCTGATGTTTCTCATGTCCGGTGTAATCGATGAACCAATGACCGAGTGGCAGACGATGTTTCTACCTGTTGAGTTAGAACTGCTCTTGGATGAAACCATGGTCACCAATGAAGAGGGGCAAACGGTGCCATTCGTTAATGACAAAATCACCTGGTTTCGATCAGAGGGAAGAGACTCAGTTCCAAGCCGGGCGCGTTCGGCGGTGCCCGCATCTATAGGCATCGGACTCGGTATGGGTCTTTTAACAACCCTTGCTTTTATTCTATTCCGTAAGCGCAGAACCGGCGCGCATGTATTCTTCGGCGCCGCATCGATGCTAGCCGGCATCGTTATCGGCATTCCCGGTCTTCTCCTCTGTTTTATGGCTTTATTTACCGACCACAATGTAACTTTTTGGAATGAGAACTTGTTTTTCGCAAATCCGCTTACGTTTCTCGCCCTTCCACTCGGAATAGCGGCGGTAAGCGGGGCTCGGTGGGGAAAGAAACTGTTGGCCTGGCTCTGGATAGGATTAACCGCTGTATTCCTATTATATTTAATTCTCAAAATAATTCCCGCGTTTAACCAGCAAAACTGGAATGTTATAGCGTTACTTCTACCTCTTTACGGAGCTCTTGCATATGGCGCATATACCAGAATCCTCAAAGCTCC
>JABGPX010000311.1 GCA_018644745.1 Spirochaetales bacterium | reverse complement strand
CCTACGACAAAATGGCGACAAACGCCCGATTACGCTTTGAGATTCGAAGTGAATCCGATGTTATGGTTCGCCAGGTGAGGGACCTGATCGACCATATCGTGGCCGAAGTATCTTCGGACACCGGCGCCGAGGTTTCCTTTGATGTGTTTGCCCAGCGGAAACCGGGGGGAATACCCTTCGCTCACCCGTTGGCAAAAAATGCCATGGAAATTATCCGATCCCTTGATATCAAACCAAGAATATCACCCTCAACTTCCGAGCTATCCGCTTTCATCGACAAAAAAATACCGGCACTTACTATCGGTCTTACCGACGGAGAAAACATGACCATGCCGGGTGAATCAATTTTTATAGATCCTATTTTCAAAGGAATCAGCCAGCTTCTTGGACTCATTCTGGCAATCGATAGAGGTTACTGTGATGAATCTGAATAGCTGGCTGAAGAGCAACACCTTTCATCATTCCGATTTCAGCGATCTCCAAAAAATGGTTAAGGTGAAGGAGAAGAAGGGCCTACGGGTCTCTCTCTGCATCCCTACCTTAAATGAAGAGAAAACCATTGGAAAAGAGATAATTCTATTTCGCAGCGACTTGATGCAGCGAATTCCACTGATTGATGAAATCGCGGTTATTGATTCCGGCTCATCGGACAGGACCCTTGAAATAGCAAAATCTTTCGGCGCGGATGTATATCTGGCATCCGGAATTCTGCCGTCCCTCGGAGAGAAAAAAGGAAAGGGAGAAAATCTCTGGAAAGCTATTTATCAGCTCACCGGAGACATCATTGTCTACATCGATGCGGATATAAAGAATATCCACCCACGTTTTGTATACGGCCTTGTCGCGCCTCTGATTTACCGTGATGAAATTCAATATGTAAAAGCATTCTACGACAGACCTCTTGCCTATTCCGAAGGGGTTCGTCCATCCGGGGGTGGAAGAGTAACAGAGATTCTCATTCGCCCGCTATTTTCGCTTTTCTTCCCGGAACTGACCGGTATAATACAACCTCTATCGGGAGAATACGCGGTACGGCGTAAGGTGCTGGAAAATATACCGTTCCCCATCGGTTATGGTGTAGAAACATCCCATCTCATAGATGTATATGCTCAGCGTGGAATGGACGCGTTCGCGCAGACAGATCTGGACCGCCGTGTGCACAGGAATCAGCAGACCATGGATCTCGGGAAAATGTCTTTCGGCATTCTTCAAACATTCTTCAAACGGCTCGAATCCCAGGGCCATCTCGCTTCGCTTCCCCACATGCAGGAAATTCTCCGGCAGTTCCAGGCTCACGAGCGGGAATATGAAACCGTGGAATATAATATTCAGGAAGTAGAACGGCAGCCGATGATAAGCGTTCCGGAGTACCGGGAGAAGTTCAATATAAAAGGCGAGTAAAGTAGATGGACTCCATAATCAAACTTGAAAATATCGATTACACTTATCCGGATGAAGAACAGCCGGTTTTCACTCAATTAGACATTTCGCTGCCTCCCGGAGTCACCTCATTGATGGGTCAAAACGGTACCGGGAAGTCGACTTTACTCCTCCTGGCGGCAGGCCGGCTATTCGCTCAAAAAGGTGTAGTAGAGATACTCGGTAAAGACAGCCGCGAACTGGAGAGTGAAGAGGAGCGGAACGAATACGTGTCGTTTATCTATCAGAACATGGAGTTCGACACAGAAGGCACCACTGAAGAACTGCTTGAGTTTATTTACGAAAACGGGTTTCAAGAGGATAAGAATCGTAAACTCTTATTGGATGTTATCGATGTCTTCGAGCTTGGCGAGTCGCTCGGTAAACCTCTCCAGCATGTAAGCAAGGGCGAGATGCAGCGGGCTATCCTTGCATTCAGCCTTTTATACGGCTCAAAAATCATCATGATGGACGAACCTGTTTTTGCCCTCGAGGAACATCAAAAAAAGCAGGCAATGGAATATATGGCCAACTATTCCCGTTTGAGGGGCGTTCATCTGCTCTACTCAGCCCATGAAATCGAAATCACAGAACAGTATTCGGACAACGTTATACTCTTTCACAAAGACGGCTCGATCGGCATAGGATCTACAAAAGCCACACTTACCGATGAAAATATTGAAAATGCCTACGAGCTGCCCCGGGCGATGCTCTATCAGAAGGAACACTTGTACAGGGATAACCTTGTTGAGCTGAGCCGGATACGGCCTGATGATAAGGCCAGCGACTGAATCGTGTCCTATCCGGGTCCAAAAAGTGGCGGCGCTACCGCGGGTTTCGCGGTAGAATTGAACCGGTGAATAACAGTAAGGCCGATATTCCGCGAAGGCATCTTGCGGTGCACCCACTCGAGACATTGCTTGCGGGAACTCCCTGCGTTGAGCCTAAATACTCGACATGCATCATTCTTCTCGCTTCCGGGCGGCTTTATCTGAAGCTTCAGGATGGAAACCGCCTGGTAGCGGGACCGGTTCTTCTCATTTCCGCACCTGGAGGCATTGTCGAATTGCGGGCCGATAAATCTACCCGGGGTGATTTACTTGCCGCCGATCCTGACATGGTTTCGATCCTGCTCTCCCCCTTTCTCCAGGCCATAGATCTGTCCCATCTGATATCGAACAATAACTTCACGGTAATTCCATTATCCCGAACCGAGGCGGCCGCGGGAGAAGAGAGCATGAAGGAAATCCGCGGAGAAACAGAGACCCGAAGGCCCGGATGGCGGGAGTCGGCAACCCTGCTTCTCGGAAAAATGATGATCGGTGCCGCAAGATCCCTCGACGATGAATTAGCACCGCGGCGAAAACCCCTCAGCATAGAAGATCTTCCGGTCTATCTGACCGAGCATTACAGCGACGACTTTAACCTCGAAGGACTCGCACTCCTCTGCAAAACCTCCCCGGCGCAGTTATCCCGTGAGTTTAAGAAAATCACGGGGCACCCGCTTTTCTCGTTTATCAACGATATAAGAATCGAGAAATCCTGTACTCTCCTCAAACGATCATCCATGACCGTCCTCGAAATCTCCTTTGCGGTTGGTTATAACAACGTTTCATTTTACAACCGCTACTTTCGCAAACTGATGGGAACATCCCCCGCGGAATACCGAAAACTCGCGAAAAACTGAATTCCCAGAACTCGGGCCGGTAGGTATTGTGTCCGCCGCGGACGGCAATCGTGTCGGAATCAAATATTAATTCAGCATATATTCATAACAGATCAATGAGACAAAGGAGGAATGATGAATTCTAAGGATGAATTCTTTCAGGAATCACCGTTGGCCGGCAGGGTGAAACTCGGAACCCGTCTGATTATCCATGAAAGGTTCTGCAGCAACCGGGAGCTGGCGGAAATAACGGAGGCCGGAAAATACGGCCCTCTCGCTGACGCAGGTATCGGGTGCAAACTCGAGTGCGGCGGGCAGATTATCGCGGAAGGTAAATTGGTAAAGAAGAGCGGTAAAGTTTTTTTTAAAATTCTACAGACCGAAAAGGAGGAGAGTTATGCCCCTCGGTAAAGTAAAAGATGTCAAAATTCCTATCCAGGTGATTATCGGAGAAACTGCGTTGAGCATAGAGGATCTTTCCGGTATGCGTGAGGGAAGCATTGTGAGCCTGGAAACCCTTGCAGGTGAGCCCGTAATTGTTGAGGCTGCGGGAAAACCGGTGGCGAAAGCCGAGGTGGTAGTTATCGATGAGTACTTCGGGTTTCGTGTTACAGAACTTATCGATGAGAAGGAGTAAGCCCTATGCATCAGGAATTATTAGGCGCCGAAATAATTGGTGTCCCGCTCCAGCCGGATAGGAAATTCAAGATAAAGACATATGACTTCAAACGGCCGGATAAGTTTTCAAAGGAGCAGATCCGCACCATCGCTATTATGCATGAAACTTTCGCACGGCTGTCTTCGAGCATGCTGTCGGCATTGATACGAAAAGAGGTAAAAGTACATGTCGCCTCGGTAGATCAGCTGACCTATGAAGAGTTCCTTAAGTCGATTCCAAGTCCGACCCTTATTGGTATCGTAAATATGGACCCCCTTCCGGGAATGGTATTACTGCAGATCGATAATCCCTTCTTTTCCAGCCTTGAAGACCGAATCTTCGGCGGCGTGGGCGAGATATCTCATGAAAAAAAGGACATTACCGAGCTCGAGGAGAAGCTCGCCGATAAAATTATCTCCAAAGAGCTGACCCTGCTGAGCGAAGCCTGGCAAATTGTCATCGATATCAGCCCGAAGTTGGGCCAAATCGAAACAAATCCTCAATTCTGCCAGATAGTACCGCCCACCGAGATGATTGTACTCGTAACCTTCGAGGCGGCGATTAGCAGCAATGAAACCGCGATGATAAACCTGGCCATCCCGTACATTGTCATTGAACCGATTATTTCAAGGTTGACTCCCAGATATATCTACCGGTTCGCCGGCAAAGGCGGCAAACTTCACCCTGCGGCTCAGATACACACCGCTGAACTTCAAAACAGCATGGAAATCTATATTGAGGGACCAGAGCTGTCTCTTACCGAGCTCGCGGAATTGCAAACGGGAAAACTTCTCGGCCTTCCGGGTATTGAAAAAAACGAAGCATGGCTCAGGACCGGAGGCCAGGATATCCTGAAGCTTTCTTTCGATAGTGATCCGCGGGCGAAGAAACAGTTCCTGCCCATTATCCGAGGTACGGGAGGGCTGGTTAGGCCGGAAAATCCCCAACGCGGGATACCGCGGCTCAATCATGAAGACGCGGCAGCAGCAATCGACATGGCTCTCGAAAAAGTATCGGCGGATCTGAAAAAAACCTTTTCTGATATGAATCACAATATCCGCGAAATTAGCGATCGGCAGGACGAGATGGCGGATCAACTCTTTCTCTCCTCCTCCGCTGCGGAGCCTCAGAGATATGCCGGGGGAAAACCTTTCGATTTTATCACTTCCGATGATGTGGATATCCTTTTCGGTATTATTCGATGGGAGCACCCGCAGGTATGTGCGCTGATTCTATCTTATGTGGATCCGAAGCCTGCATCCAAACTGATCAGTCTGTTCGAGCCCGAGATCCAGATTGATCTAGCCCGGCGAATTGTCAATATGGACCGAACTGCTCCTGTATTGCTGGAAGAATTTGAAGGTATTATTCGAAGGAAGTTTAGCTTGTTCAATGAAAGTACCGATGTGCGTGCCGGGGGTGTAGAGAGTGTAACATCGATATTGAATCTCACATCGAGAAGTGTCGAGAAAACGATAATAGAGGGTCTTGAGCGGGAAAATCCTGACCTGGCGGAAGAGATCAAAATGCGAATGTTTGTTTTCGAAGACATCGTTCTGCTAGATAGAAAGGTAGTTCCGGCGCTGCTTTCTAAATCCTCCCCCCAGGACTTCTCCAAAGCAATGAGAGGGGTTGATCAGGAAGTAATTGATTTTATACTCGGTTCCGTTGAGGATAGCAGCAAGGCCGAAATAAAGACGCTGCGAGAGGATCTCGGTCCAATGCGGTTAATGGATGTCGAAGCGGCACAACAGCGAATAGTGAACGTACTTCGAGTAATGGAAGAAAACGGCGAGGTTATTGTAGCGAGGCCTGACGAACTGGTACTCTAGATGCATGGAGATTCATAAGCTGCATGGGCAGGCGGATCGATGGACAAAGCAGTTTATCCGCCTGCCCCACTTGCTCTACAAAAAAAGCCGGTACTGGGTTCCGCCGTTTAACAATGAGATGAAGAGGGTAATTGGTAAGGAGCATCCTTACTATGAGCATTCGGACGGTGAGTTTTTCGTCGCGGTAAAAGATGAAAAACCAGCAGGCAGGATTGCTGTTTTTGAGAACACCCTATTTAACAAGAAACACGGAAGCAATGCCGCCACTTTTTACTATTTTGACAGTATTGAAAACGAGGAAGTTTCTCATAACCTGCTCGTGGCAGCATGCTCGTGGGCGAGGGACCGTGGGCTCGATCACATCCTCGGTCCGATGTTTTCCGGCGGTGCGAGCGGCTCGGGTATACTGATTGAGGGATTCGAGGAACGGGCGGCTATGACGATGATGGGGTACAACTATCCGTACTATCAGCGTTTAATCGAGGCCGAAGGATTTGAGAAACGACGTGACTATATATCGGCGGTGATAGACGGCAGCGCCTTTGCCATGCCCGATAAAATAAATCGGCTTGCGGAGATTAGTTTGAAACGCGG
>JABGPX010000501.1 GCA_018644745.1 Spirochaetales bacterium | reverse complement strand
CAAGATAGGTGCGCCGCCGGTTTTCCAGGTATTCAGGATCTTCTCCATAAATATTTATTAGAGTATCCCGTTGAGTATCTGAAAGGGATTCAAATACATCGATGAAATACGAGACCGGTTTGCGGCATGATACGAAAAAACCCGCGTCACTCCTTTCGGCCTTTCCATCTTGGTAAAAGGATTCAATATCCAGTAATTCGTCAACCGTATTATAACTCAATATCTGTCCGCGGCTGGACGCGGAAAGCATTTTCACGCTTCCGGCGGAGCAGAGAGAATTTATCGCATCGGTAATATCGTATTCACCGGGTTTCTTATAGCCGCCAAGTGTTTTCAGCGCGCTTTCTAACTTCTCAAAAGCAGTAAGATAGCACCCACCATTTACCTCGGTACTTTTTTCTACCTCTAACGAGGAAAACCTGCCGGAAGGAAGCTCAATAGGCTGCTTATTCTCCGCGGCGATTTGTCCATCCCGTTCTTCCACAATTCCGGCAACACGGCCGTCAGGAAGTCGTACGATCCGCCCGCCGTGCCGGTTAAGAACTTTTGGCTGCGTTGCAAAAACAAGGTCCGTATGCGCCGCGTTATATACAGACACCATTTCCGAAATAAAATCCGGGTCGATGATTTTGTCTCCCATTGAAACCAACACAGGTCCGGCATGTCCAAGAGCGCGCAGCACATCTAAGCCTTTTTTTGTTGCGTCTCCGGTTCCCATGGCTTCGGGTTGAAATGCAAATGACACTCCTTCATACCGCGAGCCGATACATTCAATGACCTGACCTGCCATTGCTCCCAGAACGACGCAGAAACGAGTTATTCCGGCTTCACGGAACGAATCAATCGACCGGCGAATTGCCGGTATGCCGTCTATTTCGAAACAGACTTTGTGTGTTGTGTCTGAACTCATCCTGCGGCCCTTTCCGCCGCAAAGCAGAACACATACGATATCTGAGGCTATTGTTGATCGGCTAGCCATTACATTTTTCCATATTATTATAAACGCCCCAGATACCAGCTGACGGTACGCTCAAGACCTTCTTGAAAACTCACCGATGGGTGCCAATTAAGCTCATTCTTTATCTTTGAACAATCGATAGCGTAACGCTGATCGTGACCGAGTCTGTCAGCGACAAAAGTTATCAGCGCTTTCAGTTCTGCGGCATTCCGGCCGCTCGCGGCGGCAACTATATCGCAGAGCCGATTTACAAGGGTGATATTCTCCCACTCATTCTCACCGCCTATCGTATAGGTCTCACCTTCCCTGCCCTGTTTTATTATCGCTTGTATTGCAGAAACATGGTCTTCGACAAATAACCAGTCGCGGATGTTTTTCCCATCGCCATATACCGGCAGCGGCTTTCCATCGATCATGTTGCGTATCATAAGAGGTATCAATTTCTCCGTGTGCTGAAACGGTCCATAGTTGTTCGAACAGTTGGAAATAGTAACAGGCAAGCCGTATGTATGATAATACGCCCTTACAAGATGGTCTGATGAAGCTTTTGACGCAGAATACGGGCTTCTGGGATCATATGCAGTTTCTTCGCTGAAATAGCCTTCGGCATCGAGACTGCCGAAAACCTCATCAGTACTAACGTGGTGAAACAAAACATCATTACGGCCGGACCATACTGAACGCGCCGCTTCGAGCAGGTTAAACGTGCCAATTACGTTGGTATAGATAAAGGCGGCAGGACCATCGATAGAGCGGTCCACATGGCTTTCAGCAGCAAAATGAACAATCGTGTCGATATCATATTTCTCAATGCCCCGTTTGAGAGCCGCGGCGTCGGTAATATCAATTTTTTCAAAAAAATACCGTTTTCCAGCGTGTTTATCAGCTATATCCGCGAGGTAGGAAGGGTCGGCGGCGTAGGTAAGTTTGTCGAAGTTGATAATTTTTCCATCGAAGTCCGGGGAGCCGATAAGATGGTGTATGAAGTTGGCCCCTATAAATCCGCAGCCGCCGGTAACCAGAATGCTGTCCAAGCTTCTCATTATCTCCCCCTTACTTTCACGGTCGTTAAAAATTCCTCGAGAGATTCCTTCCAGACTCTTGGGACAATATCGTAAATTCTTTCGATCTTCTCTGTTGATAAAAGAGAATATTCAGGTCGCTTTGCTTTTGTCATATACTTGTCTGTGCCAATCGGGCTGATCCTACATTCGGTTGTTAAAAGACCAAGACCGCAGCCAAGCTTGTATATCTCTTCCGCGAAATGATACCAGGAGGTGCGGCCGGTCCCGGAATAGTGATAAATGCCCGGGATAAATGTTTCTGATTTTACAATTGTAATGATAGCCGAAGCCAGCTCTTTTGCATTTGTCGGTGAGCCGTACTGATCGTTAACAACCTGTAATTCCTTACGCTCTTTCATGAGACGCAGCATCGTAAAAACGAAGTTCTTTCCATGTAGACCGTAGAGCCAGGCGGTCCTAATTATTATAAGCTCAGCGCACTCCGCCTGCGCGAGTTCTTCGCCTTTCAACTTTGATTGTCCATACACCGTTGCCGGCGCACAAGCATCATCTTCCGTAAGAGGGCGATCAATATTACCCGGAAAAACATAATCTGTAGAAATATGGATTAACCGCGCCCCTATCTGTTTTGCCAGGCGCGCAATATTACCTACCCCGTCGGCGTTAATAGCAAAAGCCAGCTCCGTATTAGCTTCCGCATCATCAACCGCCGTATATGCTGAGCAGTTTACAATTGTTCGAATATTCCCACTTCTATCCGCAAACTCCGCAAGTTTGGCTTCATCCAGAATATCCAATTCAATATCGGTGCCGAGATACGGCAAATCAGCCGCTGATAATTGTGAGCAAAGTTCCTTCCCGAGCATCCCCTGCGCGCCAATTACCCAAATCACGTCCACTCCGGAAGCTTTCGTCGAAGATCCGAAAGAGTCGTCAGATTCTTATCCCGCTCAGAAACAAGGACGTTTTTCAGCGGCCAATTTATTTTGAGTTCAACGTCATCATATCGAATCCCCTGCTCATGATCGGTAGAATAATCAGCCGTACATTTATAAAGAAAATGGGTGTTATTCTCCAGCGTAACAAAGCCATGGGCAAATCCCTGCGGAATATAGAACATCTTTTTGTTTTCACCGGACAGCACCAATCCATATGCTTCGCCGAAAGTGACGGAATCAGTTCGTAAGTCTACGGCAACATCCCACACTGATCCTGTTATTACTGAAACAAGCTTTCCTTGAGCCATTGGTTTGATCTGAAAATGAAGCCCCCGAAGTACTCCCTTAGACGAGAAGGAGTGGTTGTCCTGAACAAATACAGAATTTATGCCATTTTCCTCAAATTCGCTGGCCTTATAAGATTCGAGGAAAAAGCCCCTCTCATCACCAAAAACTCGCGGTTCTATTACAACAGGTCCTTGTATCGAAATATCTGAAAAGGTAAAAGGCATAGACTCTAATTCACCAACCCGAGAATATATTGGCCATACGTTGATTTAGCCTGCTCTTCACCTAGACGACGAAGCTGATCGTCGTCAATGAACTCCATACGCCATGCAACTTCCTCGATACAGGCTATTTTTAATCCTTGCCTGTCTTCTATAGTTTTTACAAAATTAATTGCATCTACCATGGAGTCGTGAGTTCCGGTGTCAAGCCAAGCATATCCTCTCCCCATCAACTGTACGCTAAGCTCTCCCTTCTCTAAATACTTGCGATTTACATCCGTTATTTCTAACTCTCCACGCGATGACGGTTTGAGATTCTCAGCAATTGAAACAACCTGGTTGTCATAGAAATACAGCCCGACAACGGCATAATTCGATTTTGGAACCTTGGGTTTTTCTTCAATCGAAACCGCTTTCCCGGCAACATCGAAATCAACAACCCCGTAGCGCTCGGGATCGGTCACATAGTAGCCAAAAACCGTCGCGCCGGATGACTGCCGGGAAGCTTCGGTTAATAGAGCAGTAAAATTATGCCCGTAAAAGATATTATCTCCCAGAACGAGGGCCACTGATTCATCCCCGATAAAATCTTTGCCAAGGATAAACGCTTCCGCAAGCCCGCGAGGCTGCTCCTGTACCTTGTAAGAAATACGAACGCCGATTTTTCCGCCGTCTCCGATTAGCTCTTCAATCCTGGGAGTATCCTTCGGCGTCGAGATAATGAGAATATCCCGGATACCTGCAAAGAGCAGTGTGGAAAGCGGGTAGTAGATCATCGGTTTGTCATAAATTGGTAGAAGCTGTTTACAGACAGGAAGTGTTACAGGATAGAGCCTGGTACCGGCTCCTCCTGCGAGAATTATTCCTTTCATAATGTCTCCTGAAATATATCAAATGATCGCGGCTATCTTGCTCCGAATCCCGTAATGACAGTTCTCACAGTTTTCATTGCTATGAGCATATCCAGCCAGAAAGATTGGTGTTTTATATAATATAAATCGTATTCGAGCTTATCCCAGGTGCTTTTTTCATCGGCAACATAACCAAGCGTAACTTGCGCCCAGCCGGTAATTCCGGGTTTGACAGTATGTCGATAATCATAAAAAGGAATGCCGTCGCGGAACTTGTCAACAAACTCAGGCTGCTCAGGTCTTGGACCAATGAGGCTCATTTCTCCTTTAAATATATTCCAGAATTGAGGAATCTCATCCAGACGAAACCGTCGAATAAACCAGCCAACCCGGGTAATCCTTTTATCATTTTCACCGGTAAATTGAGACTCTCTTACTTCTAAGTCAACGGTCATACTTCTAAACTTCAGGATTTTAAATTTCCGCCCGCCCTGAGCCACACGATCTTGAATGAATAATGCAGGACCGGGAGTCTCTAACCTCACCGCTATTGCGGTTATAAACATAAACAGTAAAATAAATGGGCATGCAGCAACGACAATAAGCAAGTCGAGAAGCCTTTTTAATACCTGATAGGTCATATTACCGGAAAAATCGTCTACAATTCCTGATGAGAGATGCGAGAGACTTATCCGTCCGGTTGCCCCTTCGAATAACTCCTCGGCCTGATACACCCGAAGACCATTCAGCCGACATGCAGCAAGGAAACGTACCCATTCATCTGATAGCGGCTCGCGGGTGTCAACGACAATGCCATTTAGCTTACCGGGAAGTCTTGCTATATCCGGCTTCTCTATACGTATAAGATCGAGCTGGGAGTGGCCGGCAGCAACAACCTCTTCTGTAATTCCAAAGGGTACATAGGCAAGGCGAAGATATTGTATCTTTTTTATCATACGTACCCATATGGACATAATGCCAATGGTTAAAATATAAAAAACTATATGAAAAATGGGCGAGAATACCTGCATCAGAGCTGAGTATATGAGTATCTGAATTGCTCCAAATGCCAATACGACAAAAGCAACTATTGCCCAAAGATTTACGAGCGCAAAACGGCGAACGTAGCGAACAACCAGCGTGATAATTGTAAAAGTCGTAAAAGTAGAGAGCGCCAAATCAGTTGCTATGTTCAAGTTTAGAACATTGAAGGTACCTTCCTGCGCCATAGAAGCAATTATGTACGATACGGTGAATCCAGCCAGGAGCCACATTACCGACATCGCGCGGAATGCGATCCGCTTTCGAGATGTCTGTCCTTTTCGTACAAGATCTGACATATTACGTTAATAATTCCTCAATACGAGAGAATATAGCATAATTAGGGCTTCCTGAAAAAACCTTCAGGCGGCCATTTCCATTGATTTCCAGCAATTTGCTTTGGTAAAGGACCCGTGCTCCGCGATCTTGCCGGCTAGCTTAGGTAAAACAAAAAAGACAAAAAGAAGATCTCCCATGATCTTCTCCAGATTCATTACCAGCACGATCACTCCGATTGTCGTTTCACTGGTATCCTTCCGCTTCTCCTTGATGCAATCCAAATTGTAGCGGCGTTTCCCGTTACCAAACTTCCCCTCGACAGGAATGCGCGATATCTCATCTTTGCGGCTCTGCCGTTGAAGTTGTTTTCTCTCCCCGCTTTCTTTTGGAGGCCGGCCCAGCGGTGGACCGGAAAGCCGGATGCCATGGGATTTACAAAAGCTGAGGTTCTCACGATTCCGGTAGATTTTATCCCCATGAGCTGACTTCGGATAATAACCAAAACGTTCTTTATACCTCTCGATGGATTCTATCAAATCCTTGCCCTCATTATAAGCTTCCCAACTCACCCG
>JABGPX010000222.1 GCA_018644745.1 Spirochaetales bacterium | reverse complement strand
AACCGCCTCGCAGCAGGATTTCTCGGATTATGTGGTGTAGGTTCTACTTAAGGTGGATAAAAAGTGATCGACGAGACAAAGCTGCATCTACTGTCAACAGAAAGCGAACAGGACCAGGAAGAAAGCCAACAGGATCGTGAGCCTACGGATCAGCCCTCTCTTTGGGACAGATGGAAGGAATGGTCTGAAACGATAGACCGATAAAGAATTTCCTAGGCTCTCGAATAGAAATTTACTATCGAGCGGCCGTATTTTCTTTTGTCTGATAAAATAAGGTCACCTGTTTCTTCCGGAAGCGTATCTTCTACAGGATAATGAATAAGAAAAGTCCCCTTATCACGTAATAGAGATTTGCGAGATATGAGCTCAAGGATTTTTATTTTTTCTTTCTGCGGAAACGGCGGATCCGCGAAAATATAATCAAAATTTACTTTCGCCATAGAAAGATAACGTTCCGCCGCCATGTTGATTATTTTAATATCTGTTTCTACAAACGTGATATTTCTTTTCAATACAGGCAGTTTTCTGCGATCTTTTTCCACGAGGATGACACTTCCTGCTCCCCGGGATGATGCTTCAATGCCGATGATGCCTGAGCCGGAATAGAGATCGAGAAAATCAGCGCCCGATAGATCACCAAGTATACTGAAAATCGATTCCCGCATCCTATCCATGGCCGGTCGAATTATACCTGGCGGACAGATAATATTTCTTCCTCCGTAGAGACCGCCTGTGATTCTCATTACTTCCTGTTCTCCATCTTAATGCGTGTTAGCCGCCTGAAACCAGATCGTCCGTGAAGGGGGCGGCGCGCTCGAGTACCTGCCGAACGATGGCATTTTGCGGTTCGAGCAGTCCCGGATCTCGCGTAAGGATTTCATCCACATCGTGGCGGGCTAGCTTGAGTAAGTCAAGATCCCGGACGATATCAGCGATGAGAAGTCTGAATCGGCCAGATTGGTGAATTCCGGTTAATTCTCCCGGGCCCCTGATATTTAGATCCATCTCTGATATGGCGAAACCGTCATTGTGTTCCTTCATCGCCATTAGCCTTGCTTTCGCGTCCTCGCCTGCGTCCTGATGGTAGACGAGAAAAGCGTGGGACTGGTATTCCGCTCTCCCAACCCGTCCGCGAAGCTGATGGAGCGCCGAGAGACCAAAACGATCAGCATGCTCGACCACCATACAGGTAGCATTTGCTACGTTGACCCCCACTTCCACTACGCTGGTGGCGACAAGTATGTCAATTCTGCCGGCCTTAAACTCAGTCATGGTATGTCTCTTCGTTTCTTCCGGAAGTTTTGAGTGGATCAGCGCCAACTTCCGGCCTGGAAATACATGACCGGCGAGGTCAGCATAAGCGCTTTCCGCGTCTTTCAGGTCGAGGGCGGACGACTGCTGGATGAGAGGATACACGAAATACGCCTGTCGTCCATTTTCTATCTCCCTGGTAACCCAGCTGTACACTTTCTCCTCATTTCCGAGCCGAGTTAAGTGAGTGGCCACTGGTTTGCGGCCTAGGGGCATTGTGCGTATTGTCGAGACATCCAGATCGCCGAAAACCGTGAGTGCAAGGCTTCTTGGAATCGGTGTCGCTGTCATCAGGAGCAGATCCGGCCCTGATCTACCCTCGCCCTTCTCGACAAGAGATATTCTCTGCAGAACTCCGAAACGATGCTGTTCGTCGACAATTGCCAGGCCGAGGTTTTTGTAGCGGACATCCTTCGAAAAAAGCGCATGGGTGCCCAGCAGTATATCGATTTCGCCGTTCTTCAATGCCTGAAGAAGATGCCTTCGCGCCTCCGCCTTGACGTTGCTCGAGAGCAACGCCGCCCTGATGCCAAGGGGTTCCAGCAGTTCAGCTGCCGACTCGGCATGCTGCCGCGCGAGCAGTTCGGTCGGTGCCATTATGGCGACCTGACCGCCGTCTTCCACAATCAGAAGGGCACTGAGAAGAGCTACAAGGGTTTTTCCGCAGCCGACATCACCCTGAAGGAGGCGGGTCATTGGAACGGCGGATTGAAGATCGCCTCTTATTTCCCCGAAAACTTTTTCCTGATCAACAGTGAGCCTAAAATCCAAGCGATTGATGAGCTTCTGGGCATATGAGTCTGATAGTGTTCGAAGCTCTCTGCTGTTTGCTCTGGCCTTCAGGGTCCGCCGTTTTACGATCAGCTGAAGAAAGAAGAGCTCCTCGAAACAAAGGGTCTTTCGCGCCTTTGTGATTGCCTTCTGAGATGGCGGATAGTGGATCTGCCGTATAGCATCTCTTTTGGACAAGAGTTTTCTGCGATTTCTGAGTATCTCAGGCATCTCGCTATCGACCGCGTTTAAATGATCGTCGACAGCCGATCGAATGGTTTTCCTGAAGAAATTCTGCGTTAACGCTCCGGTCAGCGGGTAGATCGGCAAAATAATACCGAAATTCGAAGGCTGGCTAGTGAAAGGTTCGGTTTCAAAGGAAGAGCTTTGAAGTTCATTGAACCGGTATGCGAAATGGCCAAAGAGAAAGTATTTCCTGCCGGGAACCAGGGAGCGGGACAGAAAATTTCTGCCGAAACATACCAGCGAAGCAGTTCCGGTTTCATCTGAAACCAAAATCTTCAATGTGCTCTTCCCGGGCGGGCCGAAAAAGCTGTGTGATATAATTGTTACGACGGTGTTTGCCTGCCCCTCGGCCTTAATTTCGCCGAGAGATTTCCTGGCTTGGCGGTCTTCATATCCACGTGGAAAATGGACAAGAAGATCCGCGACAGTTTGGATGCCAAATCCTTCAAGGGCTTTTTGAGATACTTTTCCGATACCCTTAATTGAACCGACGGAATCTCTCAGCTCTCGAAGAAACATCGCTGCGGCGGCTTAAAAGGGGATCCTCAGCAGGATAATCGTGAGCTGGGTTATGAGGAATCTGCCGACAATCGCGGTGAGTACGAGAACTCCGAGCCCGACTCCGAGGCCGGTTTTATAGGATAGCTGTCTACCCCGGAGAATCTGCCGTTGAATAAAACTGAGGATAGGGTTCACCATGAGATCGATTGTCTGCCAAAACGGGTTAAAACTAGTGCGTCCTATAAGCACGGCCACTAGCCGAATGGCGACAAGAATGATGAAAAATCCGAGAATAAAAAAAGCCGCCGACCAGAGCGCCGAAACGATGAGCGCAAGTATAAAGCCAAGGCTTATGTTTCCCGAGTACCGCAGTTTTTCAACGATATTAAAGACAATTCCCAGAGATATGATTGCCGCGATTGGTGAGAAATCGATGCGTCCGCTTCGTAGGAATGGTATTCTTCTGAAAATATTCAAATACGGATCGGTGACTGACTTAAGTATCTCCTGAGGTCTGCCCAGGCTGCCTTCTCCGGAGAACCAGGTAAGGAGAATCCGGATAAATAACAGGAGCATGTAGACTGAGAGCGCACCGCTTATAATTCGAAGTATGATTTCTATGGTCATACAGTTATTTTATCATTTCTTGCGAGATCAACAAAGAGGGGAGCTAGGCTTATTCGGGCCAGACTGCTGCGACCTCGGGTAAATCGCGTATTTCTTCGAGTATATGGTTGTGATGAGAAACGCACAGTTGGGGTGATGCTTTGATTACTACATCTTCCCCCTTCTCTTTATTCGGAGTGTGAAGGTAGAGCGCGCAGCTGCCCTGCCGGTCTATCAGAAAAGCTCTCAGATTGTACAACTCGGTTTCGTCGCGGAACTGATGGGAGAGCTTTATGTGTATTCCCTTTGGCGAGACTTCCGGCAATCGATCGGGATCTATAACTTTGTCGACAATTATCTTCGGGTCGCCTCGTGATACATCAAGTTTGCCTTGAATACCGACAATCGAATCCTGAGTGAGCAGTTCGCGGTTCAGTTCCCATTGTTCCGAGAATACAACCAGTTCTATAGACCCGTTATAGTCTTCAATCTGGATAAATGCCATTTTGGAGTTCCTGCGGGTTTGGATTTCCCGCACGGTTCTCACCAGGCCGATGAGATTGTAGGATTTTTCGGCGGTATAATTCTCCGGCGCGGCCAGATCCAAATTGGCGGATCGTTCCCATTTCTCGCGGTACTCATCTAGTGGATGACCGGAGAAATAGAAACCCATGATTTCCTTCTCGTATCCAAGCCGATCGTAAACATTCCACTCATCTATTTCCTCCATCTCAAAAGAATCTATCTCGCTGCTTTCATCACCTTCGAAAAGAGAAACCTGGCCTACCAGAAGCTGCTCTTTCTTTGCGCCGACGAATTCTATCATCCTGTCGAGATTTTCTATGAGGGTCGCCCGGGTATGACCGGTGGAATCGAAGAGGCCCGCTTTGATGAGTGTCTCGAGCACTTTGTGATTCACCGTCTTCAAATCGACTTTTTCGATGAAATCAAGCAACGTAGTATATGTTCCTTTTTCGACGCGTGCGTGGGTAATTTCATCAACGGCTGAGGCGCCGACATTTTTCATTCCCATGAGTCCGTAAACAATATTCCCGTCAACAACGGTGAAAACCTTTTCTGAAAGATTTATATTCGGTGGGAGTAGTTCGAGCCCCATTGCCTCGGATTCGCCGATATACTGGGTGAGTTTATCGGTGGAATCGATTTCATTGGTTAAGTTCGCCGCCATGAATTCAGCCGGATAATTCGCCTTCAGATAAGCAGTTTGATACGCCAAAACCGAATATGCTGCAGCGTGAGATTTATTAAAACCGTAACCGGCGAAAGGAATTAGCAAATCGAAGATATCCGCCGCCTGTTTCTCCGTGAAGCTTTGCTCCCGCGCACCAGCAACAAAACCCTTTTTTTCTTTCTCCATGATCTCGGCTTTCTTTTTACCCATCGCCCGCCGCAATATATCGGCCTGACCGAGAGAATAGCCGCCGACGATCCGGGCTATCTCCATCACCTGTTCCTGATAAACGATAACTCCGTAGGTTTCTTTCAGAATGTTTTCGAGTTGGGGCAGAGGATATTTTATTGCCTGCTTGCCGTTTTTTGAGTCGACAAATTGATCTATGTTATCCATCGGGCCCGGGCGGTACAGTGCGTTTAGGGCAATGAGATCTTCGATGCGCTGAGGTTTTGCTCTTTTCAGGATGCTCTGCATTCCCGAACTCTCGAACTGAAAAACGCAGGTGCTTCTTCCCAGACCAAGAAGATCAAAAGTCGCCTGATCATCTTCGGCAATCTTCTCTATGTCGAAATCGGGGAAAGATTTATGTATAAGATCCACAGTATTCTTTATGAGGGTGAGAGTCTTGAGGCCGAGAAAATCCATTTTAACGAGGCCGCATTCTTCGAGCAGTTCCCAGGTATACTGAGTAGATATAGATCCTGTTTTCGCGTCCCGGTACAGCGGAACATAGTCGGTTAATTTGGTTTTCCCGATCACGATTCCAGCTGCATGAGTGGACGCATGGCGGTTGAGCCCCTCGAGCTTCAAACCAGTACGGAGCAGATCCTGGTACTTTCCTCCCTGGCTATCCAGTTCCTGCAGCCTTGGTTCTTCAGCGATTGCCGTCTTGAGTTTAACTTTGGGCCCGTTTGGGATGAGCTTCGCTATTGTGTCGGCTTCCGAATACGGCATGTCGAGAACCCGGGCAACATCTCTCAGCACCGCTTTTGCTTTCAAGCGTCCGAAGGTGATGATCTGGCCGACTCTTTCCGCACCGTATTTCTCTGTGACGTAATTAATTACTTCCTGCCGTCGTTCGAAGCAGAAATCGATATCGAAATCCGGCATACTTACCCGCTCAGGATTCAGAAAACGTTCGAACAGTAAGCCATATTTGATTGGATCGATGTTGGTGATATTCAGCACATAAGCCACAACAGAGCCGGCACCGGAGCCACGCCCCGGGCCGACAGGGATGTCATGTTCCAACGCGTACTTTATGAAGTCCCAAACGATGAGAAAGTAGCCGGTGAAACCCATAGATGTTATAACACCCAACTCATACTCGGCTCGTTTGCGAAGAGCGTCATCGACCCGGTTAAATCGTTTTGCCAGGCCCTCATGGGTCAAATGGTTGAGATACGAAGCCGGGGATTCAAACTCCGGCGGAATGGCGTAATCGGGCAATTGGGGGCCTGGAAGCGGTATTTCCAGATTGCACATTTCCGCGATACGAAGAGTATTGGAGAGTGCGTTTGGTACTTCTCCGAACAGTTCGGCCATCATCTCGG